>CAYMSC010000062.1:0-19948 GCA_964392805.1 uncultured Saprospiraceae bacterium | reverse complement strand
GTTTGATTAGGATCACAAAGCGTTAATGGGTCTGATTCATCAAAATCTAAAACACCATCTTGATTGGCATCCTCTACGCCGTCGTCAATACCATCACCATCAGAATCTGGATTTAATGGGTCTGTTTCATTCTCATCTTTTACGCCATCTCCATTACTATCCTCCAAACCATCTAAGAGTCCATCATCGTCCGTATCGTTGTCTAATGGGTCGGTATCTGTACCAGCAGTGAACGTATCATCTTCTCCCGTTTCAACATCATCTGTAATACCATCATTATCAGAATCAGAATCTGGATTGTAATCATCTACATCGTCTTCATCCGCTACCCCATCATTATCATCATCAGGATCATCGGCATTTACAATACCATCATCGTCAAAATCACAAGCAGGAGATTGATTATCTGGCACACATGGGTCTGAATCGTCTGGGTCAAATTGCGGGTCATCCATCGGGAAATCGCCAAAATAACCATCACCATCATCATCCATTACACTTCCCTGACATGCAGGGTTTGCTGTACTAGGATCACAAGGATTAAGTGGGTCATTATCATTTCTTATTTCATCATTATCTGTCACCCCATCATTATCAGTATCCTCATCTAAAGGATTTGTATCCGTTTCTGGATGATAGACACTATCATTTCCAGTTTCATCATCATCAGAAATACCATCTCCATCGGAATCAGAATCTGGATTAAATGGATCTATATCATCACCATCTTCCACCCCATCATTATCATCATCTGGGTCTTCTTCATTAGCAATACCATCTCCGTCAAAATCACAAGTATCGCCTGTTTGAATTGGGTCACAAGTATCCGTTGCATCCGATTCTCCATTATCTTGAGTACCATTTAGGTTAACATCTTCATCACCATCTACTATTCCATCTTCATCCGTATCTGGATTAGCTGGGTCGGTTTCTCCTGGGTCTACATCCCCATCTAAGTTGCCATCTTCTATATTATCTAAAATACCATCTCCATCGGTATCTGGATCCAATGGATTAGAATCAATGCCTTCATCATAACTACCATCATCTCCTGTTTCAATAATATCTGTAATACCATCATTATCAGAATCAGAATTTGGGTCAACAGGGTCGGCATCATCCTCATCTAATACCCCATCATTATCATCGTCTGGGTCTTCATCGTCTACTATTCCATCGCCATCTGTATCACACTGACCAGCATCGCCCACTTGAGGATCACATTGATTAGTTGGGTCAGATTCCCCTTCATCTATCATTCCATTTTGGTTCGCATCTTCTTGGCCATCTAAAAGTCCGTCACCATCCGTATCCTCATCGATTGGGTCGGTCTCGCCTGCGTTTTGAATACCATCTTGATTGGCATCTTCCACTCCGTCAGGAATAAAGTCATTATCTGTATCATCGTCTAATGGGTCTGTATCCGATTCAGGGTTATAAATTCCATCGCCACCAGTTTCTACTATATCGGGAATCCCATCTCCATCAGAATCAGAGTCTGGATTAAAGTTTTCAATATCATTCAAATCTGCTACGCCATCCCCATCATCGTCATCATCCGTTGCATTAGGCGTACCGTCCCCATCAAAATCACAATTATTCGCCATAAAATTAGGCACACAAGGATCCGTATCATCTGTATCATACTGTTCATGGTCAAAAGGATAGTTAGGGTAGAATCCATCATTATCCTCATCAATTCTAATACAAAGGGTTGTATTCACATTAGGATCACAAGGATTTAAAGGATTACTATCCTCTGTTGGGTCGTACATACCATCTCCTCCTGTCTCATCTGCATCCGTCAAGCCATCTTTATCAGAATCAGAATCTGGGTCATAAGGGTCTATATCACTTTCGTCATTCACCCCATCATTGTCATCATCAGCATCAGTTTCGTTAAGCATTCCATCTCCATCAAAATCACAAGAAGGGAAAATTGGTTCCGGGTCACAAACATCCAATGGATTACTTTCGTCTCCATCTTGCGTTCCATTCATATTCGCATCTTCTATCCCATCATTTATTTCATCATCATCACTATCCATATCTAATGGGTCTGTTTCGTCTGGATCTCTAATACCATTTTGATTGGTATCTTCTACCCCATCCAAAATACCATCATTATCACTATCCGCATCTAATGGATTCGTATCAAAATCTGCATCATAAATATCGTTATCGCCAGATTCAATATCATCCGTTATGCCATCCCCATCAGAATCAGAATTTGGGTCATGAGGGTCTACATCATCTACGTCTAATACGCCATCAGAATCATCATCTTCATCTAACTGATTAATTATGCCATCTCCATCCAAATCACAAGTAGGAGACGCATTACTTGGCACACATGGGTCTGAATCATCAGAATCAAACTGAGGGTCAGTAGTAGGGATGCCACCAAAAAAACCATCTCCATCATCATCTGTTCCATTACAAGCGTTTACCGTATTGTCAGGATCACAAGAGTCTAAGGGATTACTAGAATTAGTGGTTTCTGTCTCGTCATCTACTCCATCAAAGTCAGAGTCAGACTGAGGATCAAACTTATCTACGTCATCCGTATCATCTACTCCATCATTATCATCATCGGGATCTGTTTCATTAGGAATTCCATCATTATCAAAATCACATGTAGGATCCGTTATTTTAGGGTCGCATTTATCTAATGGGTCTGTTTCACCATCATCATTCATGCCATTATGATTCACATCTTCCTCGCCATCACCGATGTTATCGCCATCCGTATCAGGGTCATTAAGGTCGGTTTCGCCATCATCAGCTACACCATTTCCATTGGTATCTTCAATACCATTGGGAATGCCGTCGCCATCATTATCTCTACAATCGCCCGCAAAAGGTTCATAATTATTAGCATATCTAAACCTAGTCAAACCATTGCCTAAATCAAGAATACCCAATTCATTACCTGGATTGGAATTTTCAGAATTCGGCAATTGGGCAAATACATCCGTATTATTAATTAAGCGAATTAAGTCATCTGTATAACAGCCACCATCAGCTTTAAAGGAAAAAAACGGGATTGGTTGTCCATCTATATAGACCGCTTTAGGATTACTATCACCTGTAAGCCCGAATGATAAATAATCATGCTCAGGATCTTCAATTGGTTGGTTAACCCTTGTGCTGTTAGAACTAGCTCCATCCCATTGACCTCCAAGAGACTGGAAATCAATTAGTTGAAAACCCGTAGGAACAACGACGGTTACTTGTCCTGTACCTGTAATTGTATTGGAAGAAATACCAGAACCCGCTGGTGCTCTAGCATAAACAGTATACGTATCTCCATCTGCTTCTAACTGCAAGCTCAATTCTATTTGGGCAAAACTGGAAAGTGAAAAAACAATCAGTCCGATGAGAACCACCCAAAGTCTTAATAGTGATTTGTTAATTAGCATTTTAATAGCATTTCTATCTAAACTTTTTTACTATTCGATTGCTAAAAAATATGGTTAACTCGAATCCATACCATTTAGAAAAAAGCTTTTACAAGCAGCAAAAAGTTTAAAAGATGAGTAGGTTATTTTTTATAAACAATAAATAAAGAAGACACAAAAAGAAGGTCTTTTCATTCATCAAAAAAGAGGTATGAAATTTTGAGTAGCAACCTATTTAACTAAATCAAGCCAATGGCTATTGTTTGGTTGCATAGGCTGCTATCCATGTATTTTATAATGGCTTTGTAAAAACCATCCATTTATCTTGAGGTGGCTGTCTCATATGTAAAAAGTGACTTATGAGACAGCCTCCAATTTTTAGTATTATGGCAATTGTTCTAGTATGACATAATTCGCCAAACGTTTAAGTTCATTATCTGGGAATTGTAGGATACTTTGGAAAATCAACATTTGTCTATCGTTATTCGGACCTTGGAAGATGGAGCGACCATCCATATTATAATCCGTTCGATAATAGCCTGGGACAATAAAATTGGCTAAGAGGTCAACTTGATTACCAGGATCGGTAAATACTCTGGCAAACATATCATCAACATCGTTACCGGGTCCTTGATAGATAATTCTTCTATCAGAGGTCACATCTCCTGCCCACATATATTGTTCCGTTTTACCAGGATTAAATCGCTGAGAATGAGTCCCTAAAGGATTAAAGTCCTTATCCGTAAAGTCTACTCTAGTCACAATTGGAGAATATAAGCCTGCTATATTGGTCATAACCCCAAGGTGGTTACGGTGTCTAATCGCCACATAGTAATCACCAGCCAATGTACTATCAAAAGACAAGTAAGCATATCCATCCTCATCCATTCTTCTAGGATCATCAAATACTCTATGGTCTCTAACATCACCATCTCTTTGTAATAAAGCTGCTCTAGTAGTTACGACACTATCTAATTTGGCCGCATCACGGATTTCTACAAAGACCCAATCAACCACAGCATTGTCCCTTTTATCTTCCTTGTATCCCATAGCGCCAAATACTTTTGCTACACTATCTTGGTGAATCTCTTCTGCCACACTATCTCGCTTGACTTGAACAAAAGCAACTTCATTTCCACCAAATCCTATTGGCAGCTCTTCATATGGAGAAACTCTTGGTATTAAATTTAATGCTCTTAATTTATCCTCCATCAAAACATCATCTGCTCCTTCAAAGCCCAAATCAGGCATTGCTCCTTGAAGTTTGACATTAATATCTAAAACAACCCCAATACAACTTGGACTCAAAATAGGATCACAAGGATCTAGTGGATCGCCATTGAAAATATCATCCGCATCTTCGTCATCTGTATCTGGCATAGCAGGGAAACCTGTAAATACACCCGTCGTAGAATTTACCCCATCTGCTTGTCCATTCCCATTATCATCATCTACCTCTTCTCCATTGCTAATGGTATCTTCATCGGCATCTTCTTCGTCATCTGTAACACCGTTGTTATCTGTATCTGTATCAAACTGATCCACAGAGTCTTGTGGCTCAGATCCAGCAAAAGTGGAAATATAAACTTCGACACTATCTGTTAATCCATCATTATCATCATCTAAATCGGTTGTATTATCCATTCCATCTAAATCCCAGTCACATCCGCCAATTCTATCTGATACTACATTTAAAAGGAAGGTATCAGAATAAACGGCTACCTCACAAGTATCAGAAACAATAGCTAATCTAAATTCATAATTATTTAAAGTAAAGAAAGTATCTACTCGCAAGTCATCATTTAATCTTGATGGTTCATTTAAGACCGAGTCAATTGTCAATACTTTAATCCCTATACCATTGGTTTCTTCTCCGTGGAAAATATCCCAATCTGATGGTACATTGGCAAAGTCAGTAGAATCTGGTCCTTTATATTGCCAAGTCAATTGTGGTAATCCAGCACCTTCATTCATCACATTTGCTTCAATCATCATTCCTTCATTCGCACAAACAGTAGCTGGTCCAGTCAAAGTTGCGCTAAATGGTCCTTCTACTGTTAGCCTAGCTAATTGAGAGAAAACCGTATCACAAAATGAACTAGTGGCAGCCGCTCGGAAACGATAACCTTGCATGCCTTCTACATCACTAATGCTTAGCGTAGTAAATATTTCAGTAGTTGTAGAATCATCTAAAGCAGGGGTCAAGTTTGGCCCAGTAACAACATCTGAAAATAAAGGTTCTGTACCCGTATCGATATTCGACCAAGAAATACCATTATTCGTACTAATTTGCCAGTTCAAGATATTATCTCCTTGTCCCGTAGAATTGACCATTCTAGCAGAGAAAGAAGTCGCTTCACCAGAACAAATAATTACATCTTCTGGATGGTCCACAAATTGAACAGAACCTTCTTCAATCAAGTAAGCAGCATTAGAAGTAATTTCACCACAAACAGAAGTCCAAGCAACCAATTGATACTGATTAGAATCCAATCCTGTCGTAATATCAATACTTAAAGTGTCTGTACTTGCACCATTATAAACGCCTTCATTCTCTATATCTCTCCAGATTGTGCTACCATGCTCTAATTCTTGCCATCTATATTGAACAGATTGATTTCCACCAAATCCTTCGTTATTAACATTGGCAAAGAAAATAACTCCTTTGTCCGCACAGTTAACCGTATCTCTAGGCTGTACCGTAAATGTCAATCGACCATCAATTCTTACAATAGCTGTTTCTGAAGAAATTTGGTCTGGACAAGCCCCCGAGGTAATATCTAATCGGAACAAAGCACTATCTAACAAAGCTCTATCGTCTTCCGTAGGATTGATAATTAATTGTGTGGTACTTCCTCCTGTAATGGTACCACCAGGCTGTAATGCTAAATCAGCAGCAGGGCCCCATCCAGTAGATAATCCAGTAGTATTAACTTGCCACTCAAACATCATTTCTCCGAATCCATAATTAGTAGGATTCGCATTGAAGATAATTGTTTCTCCTGCACATACAATCGTATCATGTGGATGGTCTTCTGGATTATCAAACTCAAATGGACCTTCTACTCGAAGAAGTGCCGCATTAGAAGTATCTCCGTCACATAAATTAGTACCATAAACTACTCTGTAAAAAATACTATCTCGATCACCATTTACTACACTTGCTACATCACTAATACTCAAAACAGAATCTCTTCCTCCATTATAAACAGAAGTATTTCTATCAATGTCAAACCAAGCTGTATTCTCTGCTAATGAAAATTGCCATAAGAAATCAACCTCTCCAGAAGCTGCATTCGCAATATTTACTCTGAATAAACCAGATTTACCTGAACAAACTACATCATCTTGAGGATGCGCAAGTACTGTCAATGGTCCATGTATCGTTAATTTACCAGGCTCCGATGGAATGTCTTTACAACTCGTTCCATTTAATCCACTAGCCACCAAACGGTATAAATTGCCGTCCATATCAGCGGTAGCTACTGGGTTAATGTGCAGTGTATCGTAATAAGTACTATCAATATCTGGAGAAGCATTGGTTTCTTTTGCGCTACTAAAAGTATAAACGGCTAGATTATCATCTACTGGAATCCATGTTTCACCTGCATCCTCACTCAACTCCCATCGAGTTAATAATCCACCTTGCCCGATGGTTGTTTCTGCACTAAAGAATGTCACATCTTCATTAGCACAAATTTCTGCATCTTGAGGCTCTTCACTAAACTCAACTGGCCCAGCTACATTAAGCATTGCTGGCGAAGAAGGTACATTAGCACAAAAATCAGTAAAGATGAAAACTCTAAATAAAAAGCTATCTAAGCCAGTTACATCATTCACACAAAGCGTATCAGAAGTCACCCCACCATATCGACCATTAGAAGAAGTCAGGGTAATCCAATCGGTAGAACCTGGTGCTTGTGTTTGCCACTGATAATTAATATTACCTTGCATGGTTTCGTTAGAAACACTCACTCCAAAACAAGCCGCCGTATCAGAACAAATAGTTACGGGTACTGGTGGAACAGTAATCTCAATTAATCCTTCAACGGTTAAAATCGCATCCGCCGAATTAACATCCTCACAACCACTACCAGTCAAACCGCCAGCCGTATTTCTATATCTCCATTGGTCCATTGTATTATCAACACGAGCAATAAATAACGTATCATAATAAACACTATCGGCTGTGTTACTTGAGGTATTGGCATCTCCAATCACTCGATTCGTGGCATCAAAATCTGGGTCAGATAAATTGACTGGATTCCAAGTGGCGCCATCGTCCTCACTGAATTCCCAGAAAGTACTCATTCTACCTTGTCCAATCGTTGCTTCAGAGACAAAGAATATATCGTCTTCTTCTGCACAAATCGTTTCATCAGAAGGATTAGTTACAAAAGCAATCGGTCCATCTACATTCAATAAACCAGGTCTAGAGAATATTTCATTACAATCGTTGGTTTTAATTCCAACTTGGTACTTTGTACTATCTTGACCCGCAATAAATAAAACACAAAGTGTATCAGAACGCACCCCTGCATATCGGCCATCACTAGAAGAAAGCGGTGTCCACGTATCTGGCGCATCTCCTTTTTCTTGAATGTACCACTGGTATTGGACAATTCCTTCCAACGTTTCATTAATAATAGAAACCCCAAAACAAGCTGCCGTATCAGAACATAGAGAAATACTATCTGGATGAATAGCAAAACTCAATGGTCCTTCCACGGTTAATACCGCTTCACGAGAGAATATATCCGTACAGTTATTACTATTTTGGCCAGTAGCAGCTATTCTAAACTCCCATAAGTTCATGCTTGCATCCGCAGTATTAATGTGTAAGGTATCATAATAAGCTATCTCTGCGCCTTCGCCAAGTGGCGGGTTAGCAATAGAATCAATGCTTGTACTAAAAATACCACCAAGCGATAAATTAACCCAATCATTTCCATCATTTCTATTTACCTGCCATCTTCTATTTAGGACACCTTGCCCCATAAAAGTTTCTACGGCAAAGTAATTAGCATCTTCATCTGCACAAACGGTAAAATCTTCTGGATTAGCATTAAAAATAATGGGTCCGTCTACTCTTAGTAAAGAAGAATCAGAAGTAATGGTTGTACAGAACCTAGTTTTTACATCAACTCGATATAAGAAACTATCTCTGCCCAAAACATTCGTCACACATAAAGTGTCCGTACGAACACCAGAGTAATTCCCGTCATTAGTAAGCGGTACCCAAGAAGTAGTTCCTCTAGCTTGTTCAAACCATTGATATTCAATCGTTCCTTCTCCCGTTTCGCTAGTAATGGTTACGCCAAAACAAGCAGCTGTATCTGAACAGATAGCTACTGGAATCGGTTGAGCTGCAAATGCAATAGCGCCTTCAACCGTAAGCGTCGCAGGAATAGAAAAAGTATCTTCACAGTTATTACTATTCTGTCCAATAGCCGCAATTCTAAATTGCCATTGGTTCATACTCGCCTCTACTGTATTAATATGCAAAGTATCGAAATAAGCTTTTTCAAAGCCAATAGCAGGGTTATCCGTAGAGTCAATAGCTACACTAAATGGCGTTCCTAATGTCAAGTTTACCCAACCATTCCCATCATCTCTATTCACCTGCCATCTTCTGTTTAAGATTCCTTGTCCCATAAAAGTTTCTACGGCAAAAAATTCTGTATCTTCCGAACCACAGGCTATTATATCTTCTGCATCTGTATTAAAAGAAATTGGTCCATCAATATTCAAGAAAGCAGAATCAGATAAAATCGTTTGACAAAGCCCTGTTTGTACTCTTACATGAAAAGAATAACCATCTCTACCAAGTGGGTTCGTTACACATAAAGTATCTGTACGTGCGCCAGAATAAGTCCCATCATTAGAAATTGGTGACCAAGTTGTTCCATCTCTTTCTTTTACAAACCATTGATATTCAATATCTCCAGAAGTAGATTCTGAATCTACTAAGACACTAAAACATGCTGTTGTATCAGAACATATAAAGACATCTTCTGGCTGATTGATATCTGCTATTGTAATTGGTCCTTCCACCGTTAATACTGCAGCTCCAGAATGAATCTCTTCACAATTGCCACCACTTTGACCGATAACCTCTAAACGATATTGGTATTGGTCCATATTAGAAGTAGCCGTATTGATATATAAGGTATCGTGGTAGGCTGTTTCAAAGCCAGGCGCAGGATTGCTTGTAGAGTCAATTCCTAAAGAATAAATACCAGCAATAGTTAAATCATCCCAATTAATTCCTCCATCTGTACTAATCTGCCATCTTCTAGTTAAATTTCCTTGTCCCATCCATGTTTCTACAGCAAAAATATTCGGGTCTTCTTCCGCACAAACCGTAATATCATCTGGATCATCATCAAATAAAATCGGTCCGTCAATATTTAAGAATGCAGGAGTAGAGGTTATAGCATCACACTCTGTCGTCCAAACATCTACTCGATAAGCAAAACTATCTCGTCCGAGTGGATTCGTTACACATAAAGTATCCGAGCGAGTACCCGAATAAGTCCCATCATTAGAAATTGGTTCCCAATCAGTCGACCCTCTTTCTTGAACAAACCATTGAAATTGCATATCTCCATTATCCGCTTGGTTACTATGGGCAATAGAGAAACACGCAACAGTATCAGAACAAATAAGTACGTCATCAGGTTGATCATCAATAAAAATACGACCTTCAACATTTAAAGTAGCTTCATCTGTATGTATTTCTGTACAGGCTTGAATATTATCACCAATTGCAGCTATTCTGAATTGCCAATTATTCATATAAAAAGCAGCCGTATCAACAAATAAAGTATCAAAATAGGCACTTTCAAGCTCAGGTGTAGGATTCGGTTCAACACGAGTACCAAAAGAAAAGGTATCAGATGCTAATAGGTCTACAAAACCATTACCATCCAATCTATCTACTTGCCATCTACGATTGAAAACCCCTTGTCCAACAGATGTTTCTGTATGGAAGAAAACAGGATCTTCTTTAGCACAAGCATTTTGGTCAACTGGCTCTAAATCAATGATAAATGGTCCGTCAATGCCTAATTCGGCTATGATAGAATATAAGGTATCACAAGTCTCTGTAAAAACTTTAGCTCTATAAAAACTACCATCTAAACCAAGTGGGTTCGTGATAATTAATGAATCTGTATCTGCAAAAGCATAAGGTGTACCATTGATTACATCAGACCAAGTACCATCTAATCCTGTTGGACTAATCTGCCATTGGTATTCAATTATTCCTTCTCCTCCATTGGAAGCGGTTACACCAAACCCTAAAGTATCTAAATTACAAGCTGTGAAATCAAAAGGACCTCTTGCATTGTCAATATCCAAAGGTCCCTCTACAGTTACCTCTAATGTATCTATTAAAAAATTAACATCTGTCAATTCACAGAAAGTAGTTCCTTGATCATTCATCCGAGGCGAATCCCTAATTCTAATCATTCGATAAGAAGAAGAGGTATCAGGAGCGACAAAAATACGATCACCATGATGATAATTAGTAAATGTCAAGGTGTCTTTAGTATTAGCCGCATTATTTTTAGTTGCCTCCAATTGAATCTCAAAAGGTTCCCAACCACCCGTTAATTCTACCATAAAAGCTACAGAATCCTCATCTATTTCGCCACATAAAGTCAAGGTATCTCCACCAATTAAGGTCGCTGCAAACATATTAATACCTAAAGGATCACAGATATCACAAATAGCAGAAGAATCAGGTGGAACTGCTAAAGGATCATACAAACCATCTCCATCCGTATCTTCAATACCATCTACAATACCATCATTATCACAATCCCCACAACTAAACGCCCGAGGTGCATAATTCTGTAACCAGTTGTGGATTCTTGCAGAACTAGCGTTAAACACCGATAAATCTTGTCCTGGATTATTTCCAATAGAATTCGAGCCAGGTCCATTACTATGACAAGGACTACCTGCATTATAATTTTCAGGTAAGAAAGGGTCATCAGCATCTAGTAGTCCTAAAGTGTCAGGACAACCATCAGGAACCTGGAAGGTAAATAAGAGTGTTTCTTCATTATCTTCCAAAAGAATTCCATCTCCGTCTCTCAATCCAACAAAGATATAAGTAATATCGGGTGCCTCACAGGCATTTCGAACGACATCATAAGTGGAGTTCCAACTACCGCCAACACTTTGTATATTATGAATGGAATCTCTTCCATCATTTCTCATTAGGATAGTTACCTGACCAGAACCAACAACAGCATCATTATTTCCAGCAGGAAACCCAGCAATAGGCCTAACAAAAACGCCCCATGTAGAGTCATCTTCTTCAGCTAGGTATTGTATCTTGAATTCAAATTGTTCCCTATCTTGTCCGTTAATAGAAGAAATGAACCCCAGAAAGAGTATGGGCAATATGCCCAGTATAAGTTTGTAGGTGTGAAAATGTTTTTTCATCAGCGACTTTTTTTGCTTTATTTAATAAGTAGTTATTCTGCCATTTAATTCCGATAGCTATCGGAACTTATAAATAGACATAGCAAAGACTAGGATAACAAAATGTATTTATTATCAAATTAAAGTATGCTATAATCAAAAAGGGGTAATAATTGAATAGATATTACTACTTAAAATAGTAGTCTATCAAATTAATTTTAAAGCCATCTATAAAAATAATCAGGTATCCAAGAGAAGTAAATATTATGGAGGTAGGCAATTTAAAATTCTCTCTAAACCTTATAAGTATATCTCTCATTATTTTCTTCTTTCTTTCTATCAAAAGTTGATAGAAGAGAAAAAGCAAATCTTAGAAGATAGGGCCTTACATTATTAGAACACTAGCTTTTTTGTTTATCAGATTCCTAAAATAATTCCTAAATTATAAGGAAATAAAAGTTCTCAAACTTTGTTTTCCACTATCTGGCTATCTACTAAATTGGTTTTATAATCTTTTCAAATGGACATTTCCAAAATAGAAAATTTACTTTAAAACAATTTAACTAATTGATTATCAACTATTTAAATTATTTTTAATAAAGATTCTGTATTAGATAATTTCAAAAAGGGGAATGAATAAATCAGCAAGGGGGAGCAGGTTAATTCAGAAAGAAATTAATCGAAAAGTGTTCGTTTTTAAAATTATATCAAGCAATTTGTATATTATATATTAAGTGAACCATAAGCTCACAAATATTCTATTTGTATTTATTTAAGGAAACTAACATCCGAACCAGTAAAATATAGTTGAAAACAAGGCTCACCACAAGAATATGTGTGTATAAAGGGAAAGTGTATAATCTTGAGTGTTGGTAAAATACCCCGTTCATAAAGTTGTTAGTTTGTTTGTATTGTACTTATTGTCTTTAGGGGGAGTATTTTTATTAAGGGGATAAGATTGGAGGGGTAAATAACATAATTAAAAATGTCAAAATTCATGCCATTCTATCTTTTTTTTAATTTTATAAGCAATAAAAAAAGAAACACTCATTTTCAAATGCTCAAAAAAAAAAATATTTTTTTTCAACAATATTGCTTAGCCCACGACTTATAGAAAAGTAAAAAATTCATTTTCAGATTTTTAAATATTACAAAATAAATAATTTACATTAAAAAATCGACCACTTATAGTATTGAATTCATCATTGCCTCACAGTCACATAACGATAATAAATATACAATACTTTTTTGGCTTTATTTTTGGATAAAAAGAGGTAGTTCTCAAATTTTAATTTAATATTCCACATTTTGGTTCAATAACCAATGACTCCAAATTAAGTTTCCTTAATTTAGGTAGTTGTTTGTTATTCCTATCTACTTTCTCGTTTTTATCTTTTCAAATGATTTTAGTCGAAACGCTTCAAAGCTAAAATCATGAGAAAATTTTTCTTTTTACTCATTATACAGTTTATGACCCTACAGACAATAGTCTATGGGCAGTTCTTCTTTACGGTGGAACTGATGGATGATAATGTCACTTATGTAGTCAAAGTGCGACCAGAGGAGTCTTTTCCTACACCAACGAATTTTACGAGTTCGATGCAAGTAGGATTCACTGTACCTACTGGTGGTTTTAAACCAGGTAATGATGTTAACAGCATTAATGGAAACTGGACTATAGCTAGTACACACACAGCTCCGTCAGAAAACCCAGATTTCGATTATGTCGCCTTCGAGTTAAGTGGAGGTAAAGACAATATCGCTTATATCGCCAATGAAGAAACAGAATTGTTTTCTTTTGAAAATATAGGAGAATGTACAGGCTCTTTAGATTTCATTACTGAAGATGACCTTTTTTTTCCGCCTAATAGCGAAAATGCCAATATTGGGAATTTAATTACTGTTTTTGGAGCTGGATTTGGCAATGCTTTTTCTGGTACTTATGGTCCCGCAGCCAATTGTCTGATGGCTCAATCAGGTGGTAGTACTTGCGAACAACTGGATTCCATCGTTACTACTGATCCTAGTGAATGTGGTTTAGTTGGTGGTACTATTAGAATATTTGCAGACCCTACTGGCGGTCCACCATTAAAATATTCTATTGATGATGGAGTAACCTTCCAATCAGACCCATTATTTACAGACTTAGCTTCTGCTGAATCTTTTGTCATTATTATTGCAGATGAAGGGGGCTTATGCTTTGAAGACCATGGTGTAGTAGAATTAGGGCCTGCATCCGATGCAGTTATTATTAGAACAAGTTCTACACCAGACAATTGCATGATGTCGGATGGAACGATACAGGTAGAAGCTGCCGCCAGATTTGAAGGAACCATATTAGAATATAGTTTAGACCAAGGTACTACTTGGTTAGAAAATGATGGTTTGTTCACGGAATTAGCAGCAGGAACCTATCAACCTTGGGTAAGAGGACAAGGCCTGCCATGTAATGATAGAGCCGAAGAAATAGTCGTAGCTGCTGCTTGTCCAGATGATGGCGGAGAAGGAGAAGGAGAGGGAGAAGGAGAAGGAGAAGGAAATGGAACTGGCACCCCAAATACCAACTGTATTTATACAATGGTTTTAGATGCTGCTGATGGCAAATTCACTGTTTCTGTGATTCCAACAATGACGATTCCAGTACCTCAAAATACCACCCCTACCGCTTTATTTTCTATTAAAGTGCCAACAGGTACTTTTGATGTTACTAATTTTCAAAGTTTAATCAGTGGTGCCAATTTTGAAGTAAGTGGACGAACAGATTCCCCCGCAGAGGCTCCAGAGTTTGATTATATTTCTTTTGGATTAGCCTCTCTTGGTACTAGAGCAATAGAATATACCGCAGGCGAAAAATTGGCTTTATTTTCTTTTGAAAATGGGGGAGATTGCACAGGTAATCAAGCCTTTTTAGTGGAAAACTTTACAGATCCATTTTATGATAATGATACTGAATGGGTAGGTCAACAATTAACCGTTGCACAAACAGGTACGGATTTAACCATTATCTGTACAGATAGTAATACGATTTCGGATTGTGGAGAAGATTTAGGCGATGATAATCCAGTATCACCAATGACTGACTATCCAACGGATACAATTTATCTAACATTACCAATTGAAGAAACAACTAATATTTGTTTAGGAGATGAATTAGATATCGCGAATAGTGATATAGGTACGGTTTCCTTGTGTAATGCAGAAGGCACGGTAATCACAGAGCTTACAGATGGTAGCAATTGTTTTGATATAACGACTGATGACCATTTTAATCAAAGCGAAACGATTTGTATTGTACATTTCGATTCTAATGATGGAACACTTTCAGATACTACTATATTAATTCTTTGTCCAGAAGTAAGTTTAGGCGCAGACCTAGATATATGTCCTGGCGAAACCATTACCTTAAACCCATTAGGCGGTACGGGTAATTTTAGATGGATAACAGATGGCAACATTAGTTGTACAGATTGTGCCACTCCAGAAATCACACCAGCTACCACTACTCAATATATTCTAATTAGTACAGAAACTGACCGTTGCATGGATTCAGATACTTTAATGGTCAATATAGTTGATGTACCCAACATTGTAGAAGTGATGGATATACAGCCGACCAACTGTATGGAAAACGGGCAAATCGTTATCACCGCTGACGGTGGTCAAGGGGCATTAAGATTTAGTATTGATAATGGAACAACTTTTCAAGATAATCCACAATTTGATGATTTAGGTACAGGAGATTTTAGTGTTGTCGTTGCTAATGAAGATGGTGTTTGTCCGGCAACTTGGCCACAAATCGTCAATTTAATCATAGACGGAGCACCGAGCATAGTCGATGTAAATGTAACTGCTCCAAATACGTGTAATAACGAACAAGGAGCAATTTCCATTACTGCTACAAGTAACGATGCGACCGATGTACTAGAATATAGTATAGACGGAGGAGCAACTTTCCAAGACAACCCCATTTTTGAAAATTTAGAAGATGGTAGCTATGACTTAATGGTCCGAATTCAAGGTAGTGATTGTGATGCAGCTTTTCCTAATAATCCTATCGAAATAAGTCAACAAGCTGATTTAAGAATTACCACTGTTCCTGGTGACCAAATAATATGTAGTGAAAGCGACCGAACTATCCAATTGGAGTTAAGCGAAACAATCTCAGATTTTACTATAGCGAATGGTCCTTTTGAAAATGAAAATGTAACGGACAATATCTTAACCTTTGAGGTTAATCCTCTTCCTGAAGGAAGTCTATATACAATAACTATAACAGGAGAAACAGGCTGTACTATTACGGAAGAATTTACACTGACCCCTGGAGAAGATACCGATTTATGGGACGTAGTAATAGAGACAACCCCAGCTAGTTGTGATGAAAATGATGGTACTGTAAGCGTGGTAGTTAATGAGAATAATAATGGATTTACTTTCTGTTGGGAGCCCAATAAAGCATCGGGACCAATAAGAGAAGGATTAAGTTCGGATTCAACTTATAGTTTAACAATTACAGGAGCTTCGGGATGTACCTTAGTTTTTGAGGATATAAATGTAGGAACAACTTGTGAGCAAACATCTTGTAATGTGTTTACAGGTTTAGATACCTTGAATGCCTTCGTTCTAGGAAATCAAGCAACGGCCTGTATTCCAATTGCAGATATGGATCTTTCAGAATATGAATTTTATATTGGTAATGAATTGCAAGAAATAGGCATAGGAGAATGTATGCAAACTTCTGTTTTCTATCCATTTACAGTCTTATTCGACATGGGAACGACCCCATTTACTTTAATCGAATGGACGGTCAATAACGATACGCTTCAAAATTTTGAGTTTAACACTATCGAAGAATTAGTTGTGGAAATGAATCAATTTGATTTCCAAGCAAACTGGGTAGTCAATGAAGAATTAGAAGTCATCCAAGGATTCTCTACGGCAAATGTATATGGAAGTCTCAATGTTCAACCGAATGGTTCTAGCCAAATAGCACAACTAGAATTAAACACGATGAATACGATGTTCCAAAGCATCATTTTACCAGACACACGCGGTATTACTAAGTATACGGTAAGAGATCCCCTAAATGATTGTGAAGATGATTTGTTTATTAAAGTGCAAGGTCTTGAAGATGGAATGGATACTTTAGATTTAGTTACGATAGTAAATACACCAATCCTAAATCAGTGTCTAAATACAGAGGAAACAGGCACCGAAAATCTGACGATAACTGTTTGTAATGACCCTTCAGTAGGTATACTAAGTGGTATAGAGGAGGAATCAGATGAATGTTTTAGTTATACTCCTAATACAGACTTTTTAGGAAAAGACTTCTTCTGTTTGGAATTATGTAATGGTACTGTATGTGATACTACTTTAGTACGGGTAACCGTAAATGAAGAAGGGCTACTCTTTTTCACAGGCTTTAGTCCGAATAATGATGGGGTAAATGATGTTTTCACCATTAGAAATATAGAGAGTTATCCAGTAAATAGTGTATTAATCTATAATCGCTGGGGTAATAAAATATTCGGAAAAGAAAATTATTCAAATGATGAAGGTTGGGATGGCACATTTGATAAAAGATTATCACCAGATGGTATTTATTTCTATGTGGTTAAAATCGTCGTCAATAACGAAGAACAAGTTTTTTCTGGCCCTTTAACCCTAACTAGATAAGTCTATAAATGATGAACGTTGAGTTCCTCTTAACTATCTTATAAGAAAGTACTGATGAACTCAACGCTATTATCTAAATAGGGTGTGTCCAAACTTAGAAAACTACTGTCCTAAAACTTATTGCCCCCCATCACTTAACACTCACATTTTCAACTAACAAGAAATAAAGGCACCACATGCGTAGTATTAAATACTTACTTTGTTTTCTCCTCCTAGCATTTTTTAGCTTTAGTCTTTCTGCACAAATAAGGACAAAGATTGAATTATTACCTGATAATACAACTTATCAAGTATCTATTGCTGCTGATAGAGATTTAATAACCCCTTTTAATATTATAACTAATTCAACGCTAACCATCATTGCACCAACAGGAGGGTTAGATTTGACTAATTTAGAAAATATCAATGGCACATGGGAACGATCTTCTTTTGTTGTATCGCCACCAGAAAATAATAGTTTTGATTATTATACCATTTCCTTAAGAGGTTTGGTTGATGATATTGAATTCACTCAAGATGTTTTTGTTCCTATTTTTACCTTTGAAAATAATGCAGTTTGTTTGAGCGATATTAGTTTTATAAATAACGTAACAGACCCATTTATTTTTAATAGTGAAAATATCAATGTGGGAAACCTATTTGTCGTTTCTGGAATAGGCCCATTCAATGCTTTTGATAATAATAATTTTGAAGGGGCTCCTTGTCCTGAACAATTAGACGCTACTGCATCCGCTACCGTTGGCACCTTAGCTTGTTCGGATGATGTCACCACAATGGTCGTAGATATTCAAGGTGGGTCTGCTCCTTTTACTATTATTTATACCAATACAACCACTGGAGAAGTAGATAGTGTCATTTCTAATCAACTCAATACGCCTGTTATTATTCAAAATATTCAAGGAGGAGTATACGATATTCAAATTAGCGATAATAAAAATGGAAATAGTTCTTTAATGGAAACAGTAATTGCACCAGATTCTATTGAATTAACTATTGATATTACCTTCGCTAATTGTGAAAATAGCCAAGATGGAGCAATTGAAATAACAGACATTAATAGAACTGGAAATATTAGCTACGAATGGAGTAATGGCCTGGACCGAACCACTAGAATTGAAGATTTAAATGAAGGTACTTATAACCTTACTGTCACGGATGAAAATGGCTGTATCCATACAGAAGAAATCATAGTAAAAATGGACGGTTGGATAGATGTGCAGGCAGAAGCATTAGAAATTAGCTGTTTTGGAATGAATGATGGTGCATTAGAAATTGATGCTACGGGAAAAAATGCCCCTTTTACCTTTGATTGGGATAACGGCACAGACACCGGCACTGGTGATAATCTAACTGGATTGCAAGCAGGCTTGTATAATATCACGGTAACAGATGCTACAGGTATCTGTAATGAAGTAAGCTCAATGGAAATACTTGAACCAGCAGAAGTAATCGCTTCTGCTTTAATAGACAGTTCTTCCATTTGTGAATTAGAAACAGAAAGTATCATCACTATTGATGGCGTATTAAATAATAGAGGTGCCCTTAGTTATTCCTTAGATGGCATCAACTTTAGTAGCAGTAATCGTTTTATTGTAGACGCAGGTGCCTCCTATACCATTACTGTTGAGGATGCAGCAGGCTGTAGCGCTGATGTAGACGTAACCGTACCAGCACCTTCTGGTTTATCTGTTGCTTTACCTTCCGACTTAATCTTAAATCTTGGAGATGATTTGCAAATAGAGGCAGATTTTGCAGCCACTACTGATGTCAGTTTTGAATGGACACCAGCAGTAGGCTTGAGTTGTACGGACTGTCCAAATCCCGATATCACACCTACGAGTACTACCACTTACACACTTACAGTAAGCGATGACAATGGATGCGTCAAAGAGGCATCCGTCATCGTTTTCTTATCTACCACCCGAAGAGTGTTTGTGCCAAATATATTTAGTCCGAATGGAGATGGGCAAAATGACCTATTCACCATTTTTACGAGCACCGATGCTTTGTCTGTCAATACCTTACAAATTTTTGATAGATGGGGGGAACAAGTTTATAAATCGCCAACTAATTTTATACCAAACATTGATACAGGAGGTACTTTCAATGGCCAAATCAGCCATGGTTGGGATGGGACAGTAAATGGTCAAATCGCACCAAATGCCGTTTATGTTTATATGGCAGAAATCACTTTTATTGATGGAAAAACAGAGGTTTTTACTGGCGATTTAACTTTAGCAAGATAAAAAACGGAGAAGTTCCACCTTCTATTTTTTGACGATTTAGTTATTTAGTAAGGACGAAAAATCATACATCTTACATCAGAAATCATATATCATATATCTATCTAAAATCAAAACGTGATGGATTTATGATGTATGATTTCCGAAACCAATATTCCTCCTTCTAAACAGCCTACCTCATCACCTCATAAA
>CAYMSC010000061.1:0-20081 GCA_964392805.1 uncultured Saprospiraceae bacterium | reverse complement strand
GCAATGTTAGAAGATATTGCTGTTTTGACTGGCGGAACGGTTATCTCTGAAGAAAAAGGCTATAAATTAGATAGCGTTGAATTAGAGCATTTAGGAACTTGTGAGAAAATCACGGTTGATAAAGATAACACGACTGTTGTAAACGGTGCTGGTGACCAAAAGCAAATTGATGCTAGAATCAGCCAAATCAAAGCACAAATCGAAACAACGACTTCTGATTACGATAAGGAGAAGTTACAAGAAAGATTGGCTAAATTAGCAGGTGGTGTTGCTGTATTATATGTTGGTGCAGCGACAGAGGTAGAAATGAAGGAAAAGAAAGATAGAGTTGATGATGCTTTACATGCTACTCGTGCAGCAGTAGAAGAAGGTATCGTTGCTGGTGGTGGTGTTGCTTTAGTTCGTTCTATTAGCAGCTTAAGAAATGTGAAAGGTGTGAACGAAGATGAAAATATCGGTATTGCTATCGTTAAAAAATCTTTAGAAGCTCCTTTAAGAACGATTGCTGAAAATGCAGGTGTGGAAGGTTCTGTTATTCTTCAAAGAGTCGCAAGAAGTAAAGGCGATATGGGCTATAACGCTAGAACAGACAAGTTTGAAAACTTGAAAAAGACTGGTGTCATTGACCCAACTAAAGTAACTAGAATTGCTTTAGAAAATGCTGCTTCTATTGCCGCTATGATTTTGACTACGGAATGTGTGGTAAACGATAAGCCAGAACCAGATGCTGGTGGACACGGACACGCACACGGTGGAATGCCAGGCGGTATGGGTGGAATGATGTAAATGAGTGGTAAATGATGAATGGTAAGTTGTAAATTTAGCATGCTACCATTACTTATAATTTATAAAATATAAAGCCTTCTCGAAGTGATTCGGGAAGGCTTTTTGTTTTCGGTTAAATTATTATACGAGGGTCATGTCTGTTGTTTGTGATATTAGAGACAGTGCGCAGGTAGATAAAG
The DNA here is from genome assembly GCA_964392805.1 of uncultured Saprospiraceae bacterium. Taxonomy (GTDB): domain Bacteria; phylum Bacteroidota; class Bacteroidia; order Chitinophagales; family Saprospiraceae; genus JAFMDF01. The sequence goes on along the minus strand of CAYMSC010000061.1, from coordinate 19,116 downwards.
TGAAAACACCATAGCCGTCAGGCTAAGAAAAATGTTACTGATAATCAACGATTTATACTGGTGTCGATATTTGAAGATTTTATCTTCAAATCAATATCTTTTACGTTTTCAACGTAATTTACTTGCAAAAACTGATATTTTAAATCGTTAGCCTGACGGCTATGGTGAAAACACTTCAAGGTCTGGGGATAGAAGCCTTGAAGCATCTCTTAAACCTCCAAGTGTTTTGACCAACCTATCCGTCATTTTAATTATTCCCCCAAGCGAATTTTCCTTTTTCTACGTCGCCAAACAAAAATTCCAAGCAACAAAACAAAAAATCCAACTATCCAAGGACGAATAGCACCAACAACAATTGCCTGTACTTTATTTGATAATTCCGCTTGTGCTTCGTATTGGGTACCCATTTCTAGCACACCCATTTTTCCGACGTATTCCGCATAGTCTTTTATCAATTCTGCAAATCTTTGTGGGTTCGATTGGGCTAAATCGGCCGTTTCTCCTGGGTCTTTTTTTAGATTATACAATCGCCATTGAAAATCACCTAAAGGACGAGCATTTCTGGTCAATTTGAAGTCTCCTTTGAAAAGTGCGCTATGCCCTGCTGCCTCTATCCCAACTGGTTCGTTTGCTTGATAAACAAGCACTGAGTCATTTTGGATGGCTGGCAATAAACTTTTACCCGTCATCGGTACAAGGGTCGGTTTTTCTTGAATATCAGCCAATGCTAAAATTGTAGGTGTCACATCCGTTACAAAAGAAAAAGTCGTTCTTTTCTGAGCTTTTGGAATGTCTTTTCCTGCAATAATCAAAGGAACTCTCAATCCACCTTCGCCTGCATAAAACTTAAAAAAAGAAGAAGGGCCTGCCGCTGCGCTTGCCATTTCAGGACCAATAAAACCATAATAACCAGGCCCTCCTAAACGAGTTTGGTCTCGATGATAACCAACCCATTTCATCCACATATCTACACGAGTATCTCTTACCACACTTCCTTCGGGTCCATTATCAGAAGTAATGATAAACACCGTATTATCATATAATCCTTTATTTTTTAAGTAGGTAATATAGCGACCGATATGATAATCCATCGCCTCCAACATCGCCGCATTGACCGCCATATCATTGGCAGCAATTTGTTGGGCTTCTTTACTAAGCTTATCCCAATCTTGTAATTCGGGACGCATTGCTCCGAGCTGAGCATCCGAAGGAATTATACCTAATTGTTTAGCTTTTTTAAAACGCTGTTGCTTTAATTTATCCCAACCATCTTTATACACCCCTTTGTATTTTTTAACAAATTCGGCAGGCGCTTGTACTGGAATATGAATGGCTTGAAAGGGCAAATAGCTAAAAAATGGTTGGTCCTTATGTGCTTCTTCCTCCATAAATTCCATCATCTTATCCACCAAAAATTCTGAGGAATAAAAATTATCAGGTAGTTTCTCTAGGGGTTCCCCATCTGCAAACCACGGTGCATCTCCTTTAAAAGGTAAATAGCCTTTGATGTCATAATTATCCCCTCCCGATGCGCCTAAAATATAACTACGGTCAAAGCCTCTTCTAGTCGGTAAAGTGTAGGAAGTATTCCCCAAATGCCATTTTCCAGCAATGTACGTATTATAGCCATTGCCCTTTAGTCTCGAAGCAACCGTCTCTACTCTAGTATTCAAAATACCATCATAATTGGGATGGACCGTATGTTCGGGGGCTAGAAAAACGGGTAAATTAGGCACTCCTGCTAAATGACTATCGCAACCTGTCATTAACATGGCTCGAGCAGGTGCACACATTAGGCTGGAATGGTAATTGGTAAACATTGTTCCCTGATGAGCTAGCTTATCAATATTAGGGGTATATGCTTCGCCTCCGTAAACGCCAAAATCTTGTAGGGCTGCGTCGTCTACTAGGATGAGGACAAAGTTAGGACGTTCCTGTAGCGTAGACATTCCTGTCTGAGTAGCAACACTACCCTCTTGGGTGGTTTGTCCCAAAAGAATAGAGGTGAAAAAAAAGCATAATAAGATAAGTTCAAATTTGAACATAGGTATTCTTAATTTCATAATTTTTCTATTTTCCATGCTAAAGTCTTTGTGAAAAATCCAGCGGAAACGGTAATAGTTAAAACCTCCTCATTTGGTTCAATAACAGCATCTAATACTCTGCCCCGTTTAGCAGCAAAAAGTTTCCCTTTCCATTGTCCAGCTTCTTCTCTAAAGCTTCTTAAAATATCCTTACCAATTTTCGCTTTCGGATTATCGGAGGAAACAATTTTTCCATACCAAGCACCTTCTTTTTGATAGGTCTCGATTTTCGTGTTTTCTTCCCCAGTCAGCCAAATGCCTTTTGGGAAATCTTGTGCTGTTAAAGATGTTAGAAAACCTAAAACTACTATAAGACATTGAATCTTTTTCATCTTGATTATTTGTTAAAATTTAAAACATGTATCAAAGTGCTTGAATTTTCTCTATTTTAAGTAGACCTAGTTTTTCGACGCTGAGAGACCGCTGTTTGAAGTTATGAATTATTATGTTTTTTTACGAAAATTTATGTTTAAATTATGATGAGGTTAAGAAAGAGTAGAAAACATAAAAAAGTCATACTAAGTCAGCGGCTCTAAGCGTCAAAAAACATTCTCAAAAGTTTCCTAAGAAAACCCTTAATCCAACACTTTCTTCGAAGAATTCTCCAAAATAATCTGCTTCATTTTCTGCGCCGTTTCATACCCACTATTTTGATTTTGGCCAGTAACAAATCTACGTTCTTCATCGACGACGGTTATATGCGCAAAGAAATCTCTAAAAGCCGAATTACTTTTATAATTTACCCCTAATTTTCGCAATTCCGTTTCTGGATGTTGTGGGGTAACGGCAATCCCCAATTCTTTAATTTGTTTATCGGTAACGCCTGTCATCGTTCGTCCTGTAATCAGATAATTCCCAAGGGTATCTTTAGCTTGAATCAAGCCTAACGCACCATGACAAACACTTCCAATAACGGGTGTTTGGGCATAATAAGCTTCGCTAATTTTTTCGCCTAATATCTTGGAATAGCCTAAATCATAGGCCGCGCCCCATCCACCAGCCATAAATATAGCATCATATTGGGTAAAATCTATCTCATCAATTTTCAAAGATTGATTAACTTTTTCTTGAAAGCTTTTATCATTCAAAAACCGCTCATCTTCTGGTGTCTTTAATAAAAAAATCAAGGTTTGTGGGTCAACGGGGATTTGCCCTCCTTTGATACTAGCGACATCTACCTCCATACCCGCATCTAAAAATTCATAATAAGGTACCGTCATTTCAGACGCCATTACTCCTGTTGGATTTCCTGTAGTTTCCCCTGGCGCATTTAACACATCATGGCTAGTGGTAATAATTAACGCTTTTTTGCCTTTTAAGTCGTATTCTTTGGCATCGGAATAGGCTGCATGTAAACCTGCTTTGTGCAAAATGGAAGGTAGGGCAAATCTTACAAATAATCCTAATATAACGATAATGGATAAGGTAATTTTTAATAGCTTCTTCATAATTTATTTTTTAGCATTAGTAGGCTTTACAGTATATAGGAGTAAAGGTAAGTATATTTATATAAAATTAGGATTTAAATCCTAATTTTAATTCTTTAGATGTTTTTAAAATGCCTCGTTTCAACATCATCCCTCTCACCTATAACTAAAATTCCTTTAAGTAATGACGAAAAAATAAGCAGAAGAAAAGTAAATAAAGGAAGGTATTTCAATGTTTAGACTTGCAGGAAGGGAAATTTATGCCTTTTGATACAGTGCCCAATACTATCTACGGCATTGGTTTGGCTTATGCGAAACACATCAACGAAACAGCCTCCGATTTTGACCCACAAGGCGACCCACCTGTTTTTATAAAAGCAACTAATAGCATCACAAAAAATGGCAGTACGGTCAAAATACCTTCCCAACAAACCCTACTTGATGCATTAGAACAACTAGAACCCCGCATCAGCAAAGAGGTGAATCAACAAGTAGCTATTTTACCAGCTTTACTTGACTATGAAGTAGAGTTAGGTTTTGTCCTTTTGGAAGATATTTCTTTCGATAATTTAAACAATGCCCAATATGCGCCTCCTATAGGATTTTTTATAGCCAATGATTTTGGAGCTCGAAGTTTGGCAGTACTAGGAGAAGGGCAAGCCAATCGTTACGATTATTGGGGCGTTTCTAAAAGCTTTTTGGGCTTTACCCCAATTAGCGAAAAAGTATGGATTCCGAATGAATTTAAAACCAATAGTCTCCCTTGCATTATGTTGGAAACACTTGTGAATGGAGAAGTCCGACAGCATCAAATGACGAGTGATTTGATTTATACCCCTTTACAAATGTTGCAAGCTATTCATAGAAAATATCCAAATAGATTCTTGCAAAAAGGCGATATGGTGCTAACAGGTACGCCCGGTGGTGTAGCAATGTCAGCCCCTCGTTGGTTGGTACGCCTAGCGGGCATTATTGGGCTAGATCGCTTTAAAAAATTGGGTAGCCTCACCTCGGAAGAAAGCGTTGCTAAATTTTTGAAAAATGGAGATAAAGTGCTGGTTAAGGGAGAAGGATTGGGAAGTGTTGAGGTGGGGATTGTAGAGTAGTTTCTTGGGGAATAGTAAAATAAACCAACGATAGTGGGGGAATGAAAATTGTATAATGCTTATTTTCAGCTTTCCTTACCCAATTATCGCAGGTGTGATTGGTTCTGGAATGGGAAAACCACCTATGAAAAATTGTCTAAAATTAGAACCAATCACCCCTGCCATTATCATCAAAATAATTAAGCCTACCCAAACAAAGGCGCATGCAACAACCCTCCATCATTCACAATCGTACTCCCTGTCATATAAGAACTAGCATCCGATGCTAAAAACACCGCCAATCCTGCCATTTCTTCAGGCGTAGAATAGCGACCCAAGGCACATTGTTTTTCAAAGCTTTTAACCAATTCGTCATTCGATAATAAGGCTTCACTTAATTTGGTTTTGACATAGCCTGGACAGATAGTATTCACTCGAATATTATGCTTCCCCCACTCTATCGCTTGATTTTTACCAAGCATAATCAAAGCCGTCTTGCTAAGGTTGTAAGCCGTCATCATTTTGGAGGGATGCAGTCCTTCGATGGAACTGATATGAATAATACTTCCCCCACCCTGTTTTTTCATAATTGGATAGACCAAATTACTTAATGCCATAGCAGAATTGATATTGACATCCATTGTTTTTTGATACGCAGCTACGGGCATTTTATGGATGGGTCCAAAATATGGGTTGGTGCCTGCATTATTAATTAGGATGTCAATGCGTCCGTATTTTTCTAGTACTTTTTGGACTAAGAGTTCCCGATGTTCCTCCTTGGCAACATGACATTCAATGCCTATCGCGGATAATCCTTCGGATTGAAATTGTTCAGCTACGGCATCTACGGCGGCTTGTTTTCGGCTACTGACTACGACGGTTGCGCCAAACTCTGCCATGCCTCTTGCCATTGCTTCACCAATGCCTTTTGATGCGCCTGTGATAATGGCGACTTTTCCTGTTAGGTTGAATTTTTCTTTTATCATCTGAAAAGATTGTTGTGATTGTTAAAATTGCCTGCCTACCGGTAGGTAAATTTGATTGTTTCCGTGATGTGTTCGACCATAAAGTCATTAAACAGTCAAACCATCAATAAATTTTAATATTTTCTCATTCAATAACTCCGTTTGTTCACACGAAATCCAATGACCACAATTGTCAAAGAATTCGACTCCTTGAAGGTCTTCTACTATGGTAGGCAACCGCTTAATCGCTTTTCTAACCATGTGCGTAATCGGGTCATTTTTGCCAGCGATAAAGTAGGTCGGTTGACTTATTTTTTTGCCAGCCAAATGTGGCGTTCGTTCCCAATAAATATCTAAACAGCGATACCAATTAATGATACCTCGAAAGCCTTCTTTTTCATATCGACTTGCATAATAGTCCAAATCGGCTGCACTTAACCAAGCAGGTAATTTTTCAGGCAATATAGTAGTATCTAAATATTGCTCCGCAGATTTTGGATTATCACTTGCTACAAATTGGGTAGCCATTTCACTACCTTCTGCACCTAAGGAAAAATAAATCCGCAATAAAGTCTCTCTTACATCCGCATCAAATTCTTTTTCTGCTATTCCTGGTTCTTGGAAATAAAGGATATAAAAGAATTTATCACCAAATACCTTTCTCATATGCGGTATTGGTTTGGCTAATGCTCGTCCCCCATAAGGAATGGATAAAGCGACAACTGCCTTTACTTTTTCTGGATAAAGCAAACAAATTTGCCAAGTCAAGGAGGCGCCTAAATCATGTCCTATAATTATGGCTTGTTCATGCCCCAAAGCAGTTATTAATCCCACTATATCTTTTGCCATTTCGTCTTGACTGTATCGCGCTATTTCCATTGGGGCATCGGTTTCTCCGCAGCCGAGCATGTCAGGTGCGACGGCATAGTAACCTGCCTCCGCCATTGCGGACAATTGATGCCGCCAAGAATACCAAGAATCAGGGAAACCATGTAGAAATAGGATTAATGGGGCTGTTTCATCGCCTGCTTCTTTGATGAAGTAGCGGACGCCATTGGTTTTTACATACTGTTGTTGTAATTCGATACCTTTCAAATTTCCTATTTTTTAGTTAATCTTTCTACAAATCCCTTCATTCGGGTACGTACTTCTGGTTTCCACCAAATTGCTAAATTTTCTTGGAGTTCCATTTTTGCATTACTGCCCAATTGGCTCAACCAAGACTTTCGAACCTTGGATTTGATACTGTGAAAAATTTGTGGTTCTGCTTGTAAATATCGTTTCATCTGTTGCTCTGCTCTATCCAACACTTCGGCCAAAGGGCAAACTTCTTCAACAAAACCAACTGCCTGTGCTTCCTTTGCATTCATCAACGTACCTTTCAATAAAAGTCGAGCTGCTACCCCTTTCCCTAGCCAAAAACTATAGCCGTTGATAATGTCTTCCGACAAACCAATATTGACTAAAATTTCATTCAAGCCTAAAGTATATTTGTCTCCATCCGCCATTACTCGATAGTCACAGGCAATGGCAAAGACCGTTCCTCCTGCAGGAGCATGCCCGGTAATAGCGGCAATCAAAGGCTTTGGAAATTTGGCTAATATAAGGTAGAGTTCCCCAAATGCCATCATAAATTTTTTAATGGTTGCTTCGTCATAGCCATACAGTTCTATCACGTCTAAACCAGCTGTAAAAAAATGGGGTTTTCCTGTCAAAATCACCCCTCTAATAGATTCTTTTTCTTTAAAGGATTGAAAAGCTTTGCTTAATTCTTCCACCATTTGGAAATTAATCGCATTGACTTTTCCTCGATTTAATTGGACAATGGCGTATCCGTCTTTTTTTATAATATTTAGTGTATCCATTTTTAATTGGTTAACGGTTAACTAACTCTGGAAATAAATAATGCATATTGGTAATAGCTAAGAGCTTCCAGAACTTCAAGTTCTATTGATTACCCACAGAATTAATTTAATGAAAGGCAATCTCATTTTATTGGTCATAAATAGTGCCGTAGGTACTTAACATGGGTAATAAAAAGGAATATAAAGCCGTTTGGTCGTCCTGTAGGGACGCAACATGGGTTTGAAACCTATGTTGCGTCCCTACAGGACGGGAAAATGGGAATAGAATCACCTAATTAACTACCCATGTTTAAGTACCTACGGCACTTTGAGTGATAATATAGTCTTTATTCATGCTTTTATTCTTTGGGTAATCGTAAGAACTCCAAGTTCTGGAAGCTCTAGAGTATGCAAAAATTCTTTCCAGAGCTAAACGGCAAAAGGCTTATTAGTCATATTCACATATCTAAAACTATACTCTAGGTAAAATTAGGAATTAAAACCTAATTTTACAATTAATACAAAATAAATATAGAATAGGTTGGAACAAATATTACTCCATCAAAATAATTGGAATTGATTGAACTTCCTCATTTGTACTAAGGATTACACAATAAATACCCTCTGTTAGTGAACCTTTAGGCGTGTAAGTTAGGGTATTCTTGCCTTCTGCAAACCAAGTTCTTTCGAGAATGTGTTCTATTAATTGTCCATTTAGATTAAAAATTTGCAAGGAAACCATACTTTCCTTTGGTAAGTTGAAAAATATGGTCGCTTGGGTATTGAAAGGGTTTGGGGCTACCGTAAAAGTTAGTTTGGAGTGAAAGGAGTTATCACTAATAGTAGAATGGCTAATGCTATCCCAATGTTGGTTTTGCGATGAAAAACTATCATTATTATCAACACATTCCGTTGTTATCTTTGCTTCAAATTTGGCACCTGCTTTGACTTCAAAACCTGCCTTTAAATTAATACTTTGGCCTGCGTAAAAACGAACATTTTCATTGGTTTCAATCACTACATTTTGATTAGTAGTTATCGTCTGGCTGGCAGTATATAGCAATTCTGTTGGATTGCTATTTTGTATTAATACCGTTGCTTGTTCAAAGGTCATATCCAAATTAGATACTAAGCCATCTTTACAAATATCCGTTGTACAGTAATCACCATCATCTAGGTTTTGTTGACTACAGGCACAACCATCGTTTGCAACTCGTTCTCCATTTGGTGAATTGTCACAATTATCTTGGCAATCGCTCACCCCATCATCATCGGTATCATTGGTAACTTCATCTTCTACTTTTATCGGTTCGTCCCATCTCCAAGAAGACCGCATTTTTAATTTGGATATTAGTGGAATTATGCATGACCATTAAATGCCCTCGCTCCGTAATATTATTGGGATTGGTAGATTGGAAAATAATATTTCGATTCAAATTACCTACGTAGCAATGTAAATTATCTGCTTCCCGTCCACCATGATTACGAGTCAGGTTATTGGAAGTAATAATCGTCTTATCATTGATACTGCTGATAGTAGCCGTTTCCGTACCTGCCGAGCTTTCGTCCTAATTGCCTCCTCTGGTAATTAAAATTTCATCTCCTACATTCCATCCATTAGGGGCAATTTCCATTTGCACCGAAGTTTGATTTATATCAGCATCGGCACCTAATTTTGCCATTACCGATTTTTCTTGACCGATAATTTCTATTGCTCCCATTGTCACTAAACCAATGGAAAGTTGAGTAGAACCCCAATGGTATCTTCCCAAAACACCTGCATCATCTGACACATTTTCTACAAATGTTTTGGTAACGGAAGTATTGCCATTAAGCGCATCCTCATAAGTATTAAATCTAGCATCTGGACCAACTGAATAGTCATATTTTGAAACCACAGCCCCATCGCTAAGTAACGACGAAATAATAAGTTGGTCATCTGGACGAGCTTATTTTGGTTCTAGTTTTTCTTTAAAAGAGGGAGTATTGTTGATACTATGACCGATTTTAAAGTGAAAATAGGAGCAAAAGAAGCCGTCCTAGATGTTCAAGTTATTGTTTTGCCGTTACTAAAATGATTTATAGCAGCAGCATTCCAAATTTGGGCGTAACCACTTATTCCATTTTTATGCGCTTCTATATCGAAGGGCTGGATACGAACATCAATTACACCATCCGTAGCATCCTGAGCGTGAAATGCTATTTTGGAATGATGGGTTCCTATAAAAGTATCAAAAAAAAGTAGAGAGGTATCACTTGCATTTTGCTGCATACAAGTAAAAGTGCCATCCACTCTTATAGCAAAAATGTTTGCTGTTGACTTACCTTCAAAAGTAACATGAATACCTGTTGGGATAACAACGATAGCTGCATCACTTGGAATGGTGCCAACATCCCAAGTACTTTCCTCAAACCATGAACCGGATTGTTGAGCAGTATGGGTTGCTGTATTGGATGGGATTAAATTTTGGAGGTTATGTTGTGTAAAACTTTGGGTGGAGAATAGTAGACACAAAATCAAGTAAAAAAACGGGAATAAACTAAATTTCATTAATTCAATATTACTTTATGTGAGAAGGGTTTTCTTATAAAAAAGTAAACGGAGTAATTAGGACTATTTTGAAACACAAAAGAATCAAAAGTACACAAAAGGGGTTCACAAAAGCTATTTTTTATCTTTTGTGACAATTATTTTGTGGTCTATTGTGCCCTTTGTGGTTCAAATAATTTTTATAAGAAAACCCTATTTATGTGAGTTTCTTATCGCTCTATTTCCAGAAGGTTATTTTGAATAAAAATTAAGGCTAAGGCTTATTTATTTCCAAATCCCTTATTTTTAATCGACTTCAAATATACTTCCTTTTGCTCACAAAATCATTGACCTATGTCAATAAATATTTTTCTCGATAATCTTCAAAATTAGCAGCCCTTTTTTGCATAGTTATTTTTTTAGTTGTTAGATCCTTTTTTTCAGAAGTCAGACCATTTCATTGTCAGACTGCCTTAGGCTATCAGATGGGGCAAATCTGACAGTCAAAGACGGTCTGACAGCAAAGCGGTCTGACTTCTGACTTCTGACTTCTTAACTCAACAGTCCAGCCAACCGTTGTTTAATAATTTCATCCGCCTCTTTCATAATACGGTCAATTAATGCTTTACAAGTTGGAATATCATGAATCAATCCGACAACCATTCCACAAGACCAAGCCCCTGCATCCATGTCTCCATCTTGCATTACCTTTGGATATACGCCAGCAACTTCTTCAATGATGTCTTCAAATTTAATATCTTTACCCAATCTCTTTTCTTTTGCCAAGAGGCGTTCTACTGCAGGATTGTTCAATACTCGTTCTGTATTTCTCAACGGACGCATCACCAAACGAGTATCCAATTCCGTCGCATCTAAAATGGCTTGTTTTACATTTTGATGAATCGGCGCCTCCTTAGTCGCCATAAAACGAGTCCCCATATTCATACCTTCTGCGCCCATGGCAATCGAAGCAACCAAAGAACGAGCATCCGCCATTCCACCAGAAGATAAAAAGGGAATCTCTAATTCTTCTGCTGCCCTAGGCAATAAAATCATATTGGGAATATCATCCTCACCGGGGTGTCCGCCACATTCAAAACCATCTACCGAAACGGCATCGCATCCAATAGCTTGTGCTTTCAAAGCATGTCTTACCGACGTACATTTGTGAATCACTTTTATCCCCGCGTCTTTTAAATAAGGTAAAACAGAAACTGGATTACGCCCAGCCGTTTCTACTACGGTTACCCCTCCTTCAATGATTGCTTTGACATATCCCGGATAATCAGGTTGTTTAAGGCTTGGTAAAAAAGTAAGGTTGACGGCAAAGGGTTTATCGGTCATGTCCTTACATCTGGCAATCTCATTCGCCAAGTCTGCTGGTGTTTTTTGGGTCAATCCTGTAATGGTTCCTATTCCTCCAGCATTGGAGACAGCCGCAGCCAATTCTGCTAATCCTACGTAGTGCATCCCGCCTTGCATGATGGGGTGTTCGATACCAAAGAGTTCGGTGATTTTGGTCTTCATATTATTCTATTTAATATTTTAAAATTAGTAAAAATGGCTAATATAAGCATAATAAAAGGATGCGGTTCAATAGTGAGGCCACTTCGTTGTCAGATGTCAGACCATTTCATTGTCAAAGCGTCTTCGATTATCAGATGAATCAAATCTGACAGCGTAGCGGTCTGACCTCTGACAATCATCAAAGATGATGGTCTGACAACGAAGTGGTCTGAAATTTAAATTTCAACTGGTCCATGAAAACCACTTCCAGTTCTAAAAAAACAAACCCGAGCTGGGTTAGGAATTTCTACAATTAAATCTTTTGTTAGGATTATTATCCGAATAGACCATCCTTCTGGTAATATTCGTTCTTTGGGTGTATTAGCAAACATTCCCTTCATACCATATACATTTGGGACATAATCTTTGCCATCTTCCGTTGTTAAAATCTCAATGGTTCGACCAGCCTTAAACAATACTTTATGATATTTATATACCCGTAAGACCAAGACATCTTTAAAGCCAGCTTCTGGTTTACCAGGTTTAGCCACTTTAGAAAAAGTATAGTTCCCTACTTTCATTGTTTCCAAAGGACCATCCTCGGTAGCATCAGGTGAACGAGGGAAAAAGGCAGCATCATGCGCAGCTTCGCCAATTCCTGTTATGGCAAAACCTTTTGGTAAAGATAATGCGTGCCCTTCTTCGTATGAAATAGGTTGCTGGCATAACCAGACGGTTCTGTTGGCCATTTCCGTAATTTCCATATAGGGTCCTGGTCTGCCTATGGTCCAGTTAGGGGTCCATTCTGGGTTGCCTAGGTTGGTTAAGGCTTGTTGTTCGATGTCTTTCACTTTGTAAAGTTTTGATAAATATTCAACTCTTTTGCAAAAATAGGTTTTAAAACCTAATTCCCCAATTTAATACAAAAAAAATGCACAATAGGTTTGGAAATTTATTGTATATTCATAATAGAATTAATTGCTATTCCAACATCGAATAGTGGTATCAATTTAGCTTCAAAAAGAGTGATTAAATCTGCACATCGTAGAAAAATGGCCGTTCATTATTGGACGATTAACGACAAGGAGGAAATGAAAAAACTAAAAACTTAGTACTGAAAAAAGGGTGCTCTAGGTTACTAAAAAGGCAAATCATCATCAAAATCATCCTCAGAAAAATCTAAAGTATCTCTTAAGTTTAGATTATCTAATGGGCTTTTAAAATTTTTCAACACTTCTGGGTCAACAGGCGGAAGGATTATTTTTCCTTTATTGGTACACCAAACTTTAGTCTTAAAAAAATCAATCAAAGCCCTATATCTAGTTGAAGGATTGACGGCAGCCAGCCAAATGTGCATTTCATCTGCTGAATCCCAAAAAGCCAATAAAGCATCACTAATAGCTGTTAATTGAGGGTCCGAAAGTTTATGCTGTGACGGGAAATCGTCAATAGGAATATTTAGCCATTCAGCAATAACCTGCAACTCCCCTATGGGTTTTGGGTCTTCCAAAGAAAGCCGATGCAACGAGGAAAATGATGTTCCATATTTCATTTTTTTTAGCGTATGCGCTAATAAAGTCAATAACTGTTGCACCTGTATCTCTGTTTTCCGTTCTTCTTCATCCATTTCTGCAAATAGTTCTTTACAAGTACAATACTCCTTAAACCTACATTTCTCGGGTAAATAATCACAAAATTCTAAACCAATAAACCCTGAAGTTGGGGTAAGGAATTTCCTGTCCAATATAGAAATCAATGTTTCGTATGCCATTGCTATTGGTAAATTATCAGGAAAATCTGCATATGTGTTCCAAGAAAATAAAAGTTTTTCAAAAGCATCGCAAATGGTGTTCATTTGCTCAAAGGTCAATCGCTTAGGTGGGGGAAATTGTTCCTTATTTAACCCACAATAATAGCCAAAAGTCTGTTGAATAAGGTCTTCTTCTCCTGCAATATATCGTTCTACTTCTTCTATGTGCTGCTCGAAAGTTTCTGCTTTTTCTGTTTCTTCTTTAGTAAGTTGCCTGTGGGCGTTACGAATGTCTTCTACTAGCTGCTTGATGTATTTTTCCATAGTATATTATATTAGGATTTGATATTTGGAAATGTTCGTGTATTACCGTAATCTATTAATTTTCTGTTATTTTTTCACCAAAAAACTTAAAAATCTTTAATAAACTACAATTTGTTAAAAAATAGTATTCTCAAAAATCATCTATCCCTTAGGAACGGTTCAAAAATAACTTTACGTTTTAAAATTGTAACTTATTGATTGTCAGTAGTGTTTTTAATTTTAATTGTCATTTTAATTATAATTCATTCCTTACCTATCCATAAGCATCTTTTCTAATATTAAGATAAACTTTATAGCTTAAGAAAATACGTCCTTTTTTTTAATATTCTTTCCTGCTGGTAGGGTAAATCTATCCTTTCCTGTTCTATTAATGTTAGCAACCATCAATAAAAATAAATTCTATTTTTTATGAAAAAAATAATCTGTAAAACTCCAATTGAGTTAAAAAAACAACAATTAGTCGGTAAAAGGAGATACGGGATTTTCTTGCTGCTATTAATCATCTTATTTAGTACGAAAGTGCATGCTCTGCATACTTCTGGAGACTTGTTAACTTCGTCTAATTCTTATTATATTGATGCGATTGGTGGCAATGATAACAATGAAGGCACAATAAATAGCCCTTGGCAATCCTTGGATAAAATAACAGCTAGAACTTTCCAACCAGGAGATAATATCTATTTTAAAAGAGGTACTTCTTATAATGGGTCTGTAACCATTAATGGTAATGGCACTCAGAATATGCCTATTACCGTCGGCGCTTATGGGACAGGTGCTGCTCCAAGACTCACCAATCCAAATTATGGGGTCAATAATGGAAATGCCATGAGGATCCGAGGGGATTTCCAAATTGTTGAAAATCTTTATTTCCATCATACTGCACCAGCCCCTACTAATGCCTCCTCATTTGAAGAAGTATGGGAAATTGGAGCGCTGCATATAAGCATGGGCAATGATAATGTCATCATCAGAAATAATGAATTTGCTAATGTTCCTAAAGCGATACAGTCTTATAGTCAAAATAGTCTGATTACTAGAAACTATATTCACGATGCTAATATGGACCAAGAAAACGGATTTTTACAATTTCCCTATTGGGGTCCCATTGGCATACAGTTGGGCATTGGAAATCAAGAAGTATCTCATAACCGAATTGAGAACATGTATGCGGAAGGAGGGGCCTTCGTTGCTGATGGAGGTGCTATCGAAATTGACGATGGACGGAATCACAAGGACAATATTCACATACACCACAACACGACCTATCACAATATGGGTTTTACCGAAATCAGTTATTGGGATGATATTGCCTTTAGGGAGTCAAATAATATAGTCATCGAATATAATCTAAGTCGGGATTATCAAAGTTTTCTGCTTTGGTGGGCACCTACGCATAACAGCGTAGTAAAAAACAATACGATTATTCGAGATGATAATGAAGTGCAAGGAAATTGGAATGCTGTATTCATTCTGGATGCTCCACCAGGTGATATTAATTTGACAAAAAACATAGTCGTGGTAGATAATGACCAGACAGAAGCTATTTTTATCGAAGGTTTTGATGGGGCGGTCAATGATGTGAATCATACAGATAATTGTTATTGGAATGTAGCTAGAGGAAGTATCAATTTGGGGCTTACGAAACAATCAAGTGAAATTTTTGCAGCCCCCCAATTCATTAGTTATACTAACAAAAACTATTTTTTACAAACTAATAGTCCAGCAAGTGGCTGGGGAGCATTCGGAGTGATGGAAACGGATGCAGATGGGGATGGTTATAATGCTACCCTTGATTGTGATGATACGAATGCCAATATCAACCCTGGTCAATCTGAAATGCCGTACAACGGAATTGATGATGATTGTAATGCCACAACTCCAGACGATGATTTAGATCAAGACGGGTTTGGTGTCACTGATGACTGCAATGATTTAAATTCAAATATCTACCCGAATGCACCAGAAATATCGGATAATGGGATAGATGAAGACTGCGACGGAGAAGATAGTACTAGTGGCAATGTTTGTAATGATGAAAATATGATATTAAATAACAATGTAACAAGTGCTCAAATTTATGAAACAAACGGAATGATAACATCCACCCAAAACATCTCAAATGGCGGAGCAGTTATTTACGATTCTAATAATTCCATTACGCTGATGCCCGGGTTTTCAGCTACAGGCGGTGCTACTTTTCATGCGTTTATTGATGGTTGTGAGGAAAACATGGTGGGAGAAGCGCCTCTTCCTGCTGAAAATAGGGAAAACCCAAATACGTCTGTTTCTTCAAAATTACCTCAAATACTTACGCTGACCGTGGTGCCCAATCCTTTTAAGCATAACCCCTCTATTAAATATGAAATTGTAGAAGCAGGATATGCTACTTTAATGATTGTGAATGCGCTTGGACAACCTATGAAGCAGCTTTTTTCAAATACTTGGCAAGCATCTGGAAAATATTCCTTTACCCTAGAGAGCCATTTGTTTCCAAAAGGAATATATTTTGTCATTTTGAAAAATGGCAAACAGGTAAGTACTCAGAAAATTATAAAGAATTAATCAAGACTTAGAGCTTCCAGAACTCCAAGTTCTGGAAGCTATTTTCCTACCATTTATTTTAGAAAAAGTACTTACTTAAGTAATGCGGCTCAATTAATCGGGTAATTTATAGCTATCTTTTTCCGCTATTTTTCATCAAAAAATAAATCAATAGAACTACTATTCATTGATTTTTTGGCAAAAACTATCGAAAAAATCTTAGCTCTAAATTTTACCCGATTAATCAATCCGCATTACTTAAAAACCTATGCCTTAATAAATTTCTGCCTAAAAACTATTCCTTCTTTTGACTGAATTTTTAAGAAATAAACACCAGCTTTTAAACCATTAATATTAATTCGGTCTACCGAATTCTTTGGGTCAATTTGGCTTCTAAAAAGTGCTTGTCCAGTAACATCGTAAATAAGGATATTCCCAGCTACATTGATGGGTTTTTCCAATTGCAACCAATTTTGTGCAGGATTTGGAAAAATACGAAGTGCCTGACTTGGGATAGTTATTTCCCTAATATTTGGGGTCTCCTCATTTCTTGAACTTGCTCCTATTAAATTATTAGAAATAGTGAATTCTTGAATGGCACTATATTCGGATGCTTCCCCATTGTCACAAAGAGATTTCACTCGGAATTCATAAGTATTTAATGGACCTTGTCCACTGACAACTGGATTAGAAATACCTGTATTGACCATCCAATTATTACTGCCTTTAACTCTAATTTGTATAAAATAACTATTGGCATTGTCTACTGGATTCCAACTCAATCTAATTCTTCTTGCGCCATTTGATAGAGAAGTTAATCCAGTAGGTGGCGTACAAAGGGGCATAGAAGTAGTCATATCATCTAGCCCGTCACAATTTTCATCTATACCATTATCAGGTATTTCTTCCGCATCTGGGTTGATATTGGAATCATTATCATTGCAATCCACATTGGATGAAAAACCATCTCCGTCTTGGTCTATTGGATTACCACAATCGGCTAAAATCAATTCCTGTTGCGCTACCAGAAACTCAAAAGACAAGTCAAACAAACTCTTCCCATCTACTGTAGCGTCCCATGGTCCGTGGCCTCGACCTTCAAGCGTATAGAGTTCTACATGTACGCCTGTAGAATCGTAAAGCTGCACCAATTCTTCTGCCTCGCTAAAAGGAACCGTAGGATCTTCTGTTCCATGAGCTATGAATAAAGGAGGATCATTACTATCAAACCGATCCACACCATATACCGATTCAAACAAATCCAATTTTACATTGCTTCCCCAGAAGTCAATCAAACTTTTTACCTCATAAGTCTGGTCAAGGTTGGTGGTGGACAATGTAGGATCTACAGCGAGGGGAATTTCATCTCTAAAGTCTTCTTGATTAGAAATTCCTAAGGCAATAGTAGTTACTGCCCCTGCTGAAGCGCCGCCCACGGTGATAAAGTCTTTGTTTACGTTATAAGTACTCGCATTGGCCATGATCCAGCGGAGGGCAGCTTTGTTATCTCTTTGGGCTGCATACATGGCAATGCTCCTCTTTGCATCATTCGGAGTTGATGCATTTTGAAGCGTGAAATCAATCCATTCTTGTGGAGCAATTCCAGCAAAATTGTTTCCTTCCAATTCTTCTGTTGTTCTATAATCCACAGAGGCAAAAACCCAACCTCTAGAGGCAAAGTAGTTTCCCATTCTTATAAAATCTGGATTAGTTTTGGTGCCACCCGTAAATCCTCCTCCATGAATAAACATGAAAACAGGTCTATTGTCAGAATCGTTATCTGGCACATAGAGATCTAGTAATAATGGTATTGCAGTCGTTGTGGAACTCGTGCCATCATCACTTAGTCCTTCTGCATAGATGATGTCTGATTCTAGAATGACGGCGTAGGTGCTTTCGCAGTTAACTTCTGGTTTTGAAGTAGTCGTATCATCCATTCCGTCACAATTTTCATCTATACCGTTATCCCGTATTTCTGGTGCATTTGGATTGATATTGGAATCATTATCATTGCAATCCACATCGGAAGAAAAACCATCTCCGTCTTGGTCTATTGGATTACCGCAATCTTCCACAATCAATTCCTGTTGCGCTACCAAAAAATCAAAAGACAAGTCTGACAAACTCTTTCCATCCACTGTAGCACCCCATGGCCCATGACCTCTACCGACCAGTGGATTGAAATCTACGGGTACGCCTGTAGAGTCATAGAGCTGAACCAGTTCTTCTGCCTCGCTGAAGAGTACCGTAGGATCTTCAGTGCCATGAGCGATGAATAAAGGAGGATCATTACTATCAAAACGATGTGTTCCGTATATAATTTCATGTACTTCTAGAGCAGTATTTGATCCCCAAAAGTCGACAATACTTTTTATCTCATAAGTTTGATCAAGATTAGTCGTAGCCAAAGTTGGATCATCCGTCAGGCTGATTTCATCCCTGAAATCTTCTTGATTGGATATGCCTAAGGTAAGGGCAGTGACCGCTCCTGCTGATCCACCACCTACAGTAATATAATCAGTATTGATGTTGTAATTGTCTGCATTAGCAACTATCCATCGCATGGCAGCTTTAGCATCTCGCTGGGCGGTATACATGGCAAGAAGTTGTCTAGCTTGGTTAGTAAGACTTGCGGCGTCTAACCATTCTTGTGGTACAATACCTGTAAATATGGACCCTAAATCTCCTGTCAATCTGTAATCAATCGAAACGAAAACCCATCCTCTAGAAGCAAAGTAATTAGCTTGATCAACTATCGCTTCTTGTGTTTTTGACCCACCACTGAAAGCTCCACCATGAATAAATAGATAGACAGGTCTATTTTCTGAATCATTATCTGGAAGATAAACATCTAGTTTTAGTGGAATCGCAAATGTCGTAGGACTAGTTCCATCATGGCTCAATCCTTCCGCATAGGTGATGTCTTGTTCTACAATGACTGAATAGGTGCTTTCGCATGTTACATTTGGCGGGTCACTAGGCTGGTCACTAGGCTGGTCACTATCGGTTTGTTCAAAACAAAGTTTATAATCCGCATCATGATTATTCATTACGTTTTCA
>CAYMSC010000060.1:0-20168 GCA_964392805.1 uncultured Saprospiraceae bacterium | reverse complement strand
TAACTTTTCTCAGTCGTTTACATATTATAAAAACGACTTTTCGTTCGCCCTACTTCTGCAAATCAACCTACTACAATTTAACCGCTCTACAATTCTAAAAATTGTATAATACCTCTTTATCTTTTACTTCAATTTCTTTAGTTTTCTCTAATTTCCTTATAATTAAGTCAATATTTCGATTAACGTCTGCATTATTATATTGTAGCAAAATATAGCTTTTCAGTGCATCAATTGCTGCTGGCCTATTTCCAGACATGACTAATCGCTTAATAGTTTCTCTAGCGATTCGTTCTGACAATTGCTGGCTTTGAGGAGAAACGGCGGAAGGCTTAGGTTTTTCCATTAATCGTTCTCCATTGGTCTTATCTTGTTGAGGAATCACCTTTACTGCTGCAGTTGATTCTTCTTCCTTTTTTGACCAATCCATATTGTTTAAGTCACTTGTATGCTCACTTTGTTCTTTATTTCCTGTTACTCTTACAGCGTTTCGACCTAATTCATTTAGGTATCCAATAATATTATCAAAAGAGGTATCCTCAGAAACAACGGCAAATTCAATATCCTCATCTAGTTGTTCGTGCATCAAACCTAAATGAAAATTTAAGAATTGACAAGTAGCTTTTTCGGTCTCACCCATTACAGGAACCCACTGAACACTATCTCCTAGTTTTTGTAATCGTTGTACTAACGAGAAAGGTATAGCTTTTTCGTCTTTATTAATAAAAACAAATACCTTATCACAAACCTGTTGCAGTTTATCAAATTTAATTTTTTTTAAATCTTCAAAGCCAATAAAAATAAATCTACTATGGTCTTCATTACTCATTGAAATACTGTCTTATTTTACGCGTTAATTATTTTTTCTATTTTCTCAAGTAGTTATTTATCATATGCTGCTAAAAACTAGGCAAAATCAGGATTTTAGTTCTAAAATCAACTTTTCATCCAATTTAGTGCATAAATGGTAAATTATTAGTCGTATTCTTAATCTAAATGTTTATAAGTGGCGACTAAATTAAATGAAATCAATAGGCTTTCCAAATAGTTATGAAAGAAAATAAAAATTCATTTTTAATCTTCATTTTTATTTCTAAAATACTTTCAAGAAAGTAGCAAAGTAGAGAGACAAAATAACTTTACATTTTGTCAAAGAAAAATCATAAATAGAATTTTTTTTGCGATAAAATCATCTTTTAAAGCAATAACACTACCAAAATATATCATAGTTTTAATTTTTTTAGAATACATGCCAAAAATCGCTTACATTTGAGACTATTAATTTTTTTTATTAAATATATAAGATTAAATAATTGACATGAATTTGCCTAACGATTTAAAATATACCGAAGAACACGAGTGGATAACGATAGCGGGTAATATAGCAACAGTAGGAATTACAGACTATGCGCAAGGAGAATTAGGAGAGCTTGTTTATGTAGAAGTAGAAACCGTAGGAGAAGATATAAAGATGGGAGAAGTTTTTGGCACGGTTGAGGCAGTAAAGACCACTTCTGATTTATACATGCCTGTATCGGGTACCATTACGGAGTTTAATTCAAAGTTGGATGAAAATGATGGAGATGACCCTACCTTAATTAATGCTGACCCTTACGGTGCTGGTTGGATTATTAAAATAGAACTTTCTGATTTAGAAGAGTTGGGAACTTTATTGGATGCGGCAGCATATAAAGCATTAGTAGCCTAGTAAGTAGATGGACCTTATTACTTATTTTTTAAGTGGCAGAAATAGATAATCAGATTGAAAATTGATATTGAAAAGAGGTCAGAAGTCAGACCGAAAAATTACATTTTTCTGTCAGAAGTCAGACTTACCTTCTGTAAATTGCTGACTATTAGATTTTTAGACGAAAGTCATCTGACTTCTGACAGTCTATGAAGTAGACGATCTGACTTCTAATCTTTTTATCATTTTTTTAACTGATTGCCTAAAAACGTATAATTAGCTAATAGTCAATGAGTAATACTCGATTTTTTTGATAAAACTAAAGGTTAAATTATTTTGTGTTATTACTTAATGGTTATTTTTTAAAAAAAATAGTAATTATACACACCAAAAATATTTTCATCTACATCTATACTACTGAAAGCAATTAACAACAATTTGAAATACTTTATTCCGTCAATAATTTGGGCGCTTCTGATTCTCTTTTTATCAAGTGGTCCGGGCATCCAATTACCTAAATCAACTATTGACTTATCTATTGATAAAGTTGGTCACTTCATTTTTTATGGAATACTAGCTTTTTCTATTGCTTACGGCTATTTTAAAAATAATCCTACAAAAGATAAAAAAGGATTATTTAAAGCACTGATAATTAGTGGATTTTACGGTATTTGCTTAGAAATTATGCAATATTCATTTTTTCCTAACAGATATTTTGAGGTTCTCGATATTATTGCTAATATTAGCGGTTCTTTAATTGGAATTTTATTTTTTAAATATATTTATTACAAAACTCGGTAACATGGACCAACTCGCAGTTAGCGGCAATGTACTACTAGTAGCTATACTAGGAATCATTGCTTTAATTGTTGGCGTAATCTTTATTTTACGCAACAATCTGAAAGAGAAGGAAGAAGGAATCCTAACCGAGAAGTACAAGCAAGCAGGTCATACACCTTTAACGGCAAGAAACAAATATCCAGAAGCGGACGCATTCAAAATGAGTGGTCCTATCTGGAATGCCGGCTTGGCTTTGGCACTTCTAACTACCGTCCTAGCGTTTAACTGGACTTCCTACGATGAAGTCGTAGATATTCCAGATGGCGCAATGGAGATTCCTGAGGACTTCGAGGTCGAGCCACCAAGAACGGCTGAACCTCCACCACCACCACCACCACCACCACCACCGGTGATTGAAGAGGTACCTGAAGAAGAAATTGAAGAAGAGGAACAACCTATCTTCGAAGATCAGTCTTTAGATGAAGAAGAAGAAACCCCTCCTCCTCCTCCAAAACCTGAAGCACCACCACCACCACCACCACCGCCACCGCCACCACCAGAGCCTGAAGTTGAAGAAATCTTCAAGGTAGTGGAACAAATGCCACGTTTCCCCGGATGTGAGGCCGAGGCAGGCGATAATAGAGCGAAGAAAGCTTGTGCAGATAAAAAGATGTTAGAGTTTATCTACAAAAACATCAAATATCCTGCAATTGCTAGAGAAAATGGTGTTGAAGGGACTGTAGTCATCCAATTTGTTGTAGAAAAGGATGGTTCTATTTCAGGAGCAAGAACTGTTAGAGATATTGGTGCCCAATGTGGTGCTGAAGCCCTAAGAGTTGTAAATCTAATGAATAGTCAAGGTAAAAAATGGACTCCAGGAAAGCAAAGAGGTAAATCTGTGAAAGTGCAGTTTAACCTTCCTGTAAAATTCCGTTTAGAGTAGCAATACTTCGACATTTAATAATAAAATAAAAAAGCTGTCTCAGAAATGAGGCAGCTTTTTTATTTTGAGTACGTTTGTAATTCAATTAGTAGTAAGATAAAAATAAATGCAGATTCTTTAAAGTCGAACGATTAGCTAAAACACTTAAAATGAATCGTTTATTTAACTAATCGTCCGACGAGAATCTCCATTTATTTTTATCGCGTTCCTTAGTAATTTATCCCATTCAAAAAACAGTACTACACTTTTAAATTTTTCTTTGGTAAAACTAGTATCCTATTTTTTACGTTTAAAAAAAAACACTTAAAATCATTTATCAAATTTTGAATATGAAACGTTTTATACTTGCTTTCTTAGTTACCGCTTTTTTTAACCTACAAAATATATCGGCTCAAGCACAAACCCTCACTTATGGCTTTAAGGCTGGTTTAAGTTATTCAAAAATTGAAGGGCCATTAGAAAATAATGGTGGTACGGACTTAGAAGTGAATGACCTAGCTAATGGTTTTTTTGTAGGTGCGCTGTTCCGTTATTGGTTCACTGATTTAGTAGGCGTAAAATGGGAATTACTTTATTCTCAAAAAGGTACAGATTATAATTTTAGTGGACCGGGCTATCAACTTATACCTACAGAAAGTGGTTCTATCCTGAGTTTAACAGGAAATCAAAGTATCAATTTGAGTATTTCTAATGCATATTTAGATATTCCTATATTAATTTATGGTAAATTTGGTAAAATCGAAATTGAAGGTGGGGTCAATGTTGGAATTTTAGCTTCCTCAAGAGCACAAGGTGACCTTGCTTTTGGTGGTCAATCTTTATCGGGAAGTATTGTTAATGAATTTAGTACCGCCTTAGATTATAGGTTTAGAAGAGATAATCCCGGAGAAGTAGATTTTAGTAGTGGCACTACGTCGATTATTGTGGATGGTACGCAGAATATAATCCCTCAATCCCTAACCGCTTATTATCAATTTACAGAAGAAACAGGTAAACCTTATAAAAGGTTTGATGTAGGTTTGAATGTAGGGGCTTATTACTACTGGAATCAAGGTTTGTTTCTAGGTGGTCGTTTTAATTATGGTTTAATAGATGTAACAGAAGAAAACGGATATGATGTTTCAAGAGTATCCTTAGATGCTTCTGGTGACTTTATCCCTCGTGAGGATAAAGATAGAAATATTAGTTTGCAATTCTCCATAGGGTTTAGTTTCTAGTTTCTTTTACTTCAAATAATTTAATGCAGCATTCTTCTGATACTTATAAATTGTTAGGCATAGACCCTGGTACTAATGTGTTGGGGTATGCTATTATTGAAGTTAGAAAGAAAAAATTATTTCTTGTCCAACATGGTGTATTAACCCTCAAGCATTTGGGTAGTCATCAACTAAAACTGAAGCGAATATTTGAACGTATTCAACAATTAATCGAACAATATCAGCCCAAAGAGATGGCAATTGAAGCTCCTTTTTTTGGAAAAAACGTTCAGTCTATGCTAAAGCTTGGTCGTGCTCAAGGCGTGGCGATTGCGGCGGCAATTACGATGGGGGTAGAAATGACGGAGTATGCGCCAAAAAAAATAAAACAGTCTATTACTGGAAATGGAAATTCATCAAAAGAGCAGGTAGCCGCTATGTTAGAATCTATTCTAAACCAAAAATTAACGCAACTTTCATTAGATGCAACCGATGCCTTAGCAGCAGCCATTTGTCACTTTTATCAATCTTCTAGTGTTTTAGGAAAACAAGGGAAATATAGTGGTTGGAAAGGATTCTTGGACAATAATCCGGGAAGAGTCAAAAAATAAAGGCTCTTTGACAACGGATAACCGACAACAGTAATACATGAAAGTTTATTTCGCTTCTGATTTTCACTTAGGTATCAATGCGACAAAAACGAGCCGAGAACGAGAACGACAAATAGTTCGATGGTTGGACCAAATCAAGGCAGATGCGGAAGCCATCTATCTAGTAGGTGATTTATTTTTTTGGTTTGAATATAAGCGTGCTGTACCTAAAGGCTATGTCCGATTTTTGGGAAAATTGGCAGAACTAAGCGATGCAGGAATTCCCATTTATTTTTTTATAGGGAATCATGATATGTGGATGTTTCGATATTTTGAAGAAGAATTTGGCATCCCCACTTATCGAGAGCCCATTATTAAAGAGATAAAAGGAAAGCAATTTTTTATCGGACATGGTGACGGGAAAGGACCAGAAGATTATGGGTATAAAATATTAAAAAAGATTTTTGCAAGTAAGCTTTGTCAATGGTTATTTGCTCGAGTGCATCCTAATTTTGGACTTTGGTTAGCAACGTCATGGGTGTTAAAAAGCAAGGGAGAAAAACCTCAAGCGCCAAAATTTTACGGGATGGAACATGAGTGGTTATATAAATATGCTTGTCGAAAATCAAAAACAGTAGAAGCGGATTATTTTATTTTTGGACATCGACACTTGCCTATTAATACAATACTAACCAATGGTAAAAGTCGTTATATTAATATAGGCGATTGGCTTTTTCACAATTCTTATGGTGTATTTGATGGCAAGGAAATGAAAATTGAATTTTTTGAAAGTGAATTAGAGGAGATTTATACAGATTAGGAGGCGTTTATTTTTTACTAAAAATCTATTTTGAGAATAAGACTACTTTTTATAATTTTTGGCTTATCAAATAGTATTTGTTTGGCACAAAACCTATCGGATTCTACTTTTCAACTTCTTCATGAAATATCTATAAATAGTACTTGTATCACTGCTGATAACTTGCAAAATATATATGTTGCTACCCAACAAGGACAAGTTATAAAGTTTGATAAAAACGGAAAACAGCAATTTGAATACAATAATAATCGCTTAGGGGAAATAGGCAAGATAGATGTTCGCAACCCATTGACCATTTTAGTGTATTATCCCGATTTAGCCGTTGTCGTCATTTTAGATAGAACCTTAGCACCGATTAAAGAACTAAATTTATACGATTTGGCTATTTTAGAACCCAAAGGCGTTGCATTAGCCAATGATAATAATATTTGGGTATATGACGAAATAGCAGCATTGCTCAAAAAAGTCAGCCAAACGGGAGAAATTCTTTTTGAAAGTAGAAATTTAAACCAACTCATCCGAAAAAATCTAAGCCCTTCCTTTGTATTAGAAAAAGATAATTTATTCTATCTAAGTGATTTAGAAAATGGCTTGTTCATTTTTGATAATTTTGGACAGTTAAAACAAGAAATTCCAATCAAGGGAATAGCGCGTTTTCAAGTAGTGGGGCAGCAGCTTTTTTTAAAAAAAGAAGGTCAATATTTTCAGTTATTTTTAGATACTTTGGAAAAAGAAATAGTAGAATTACCTAAAATAGAAACGACCATAGATGATGTTTTTATTAATGGTCAATTAATATATCTAATAGACAAAAAAACAATTAAGGCTTACCAGTACAATTAATTCAAGAACCAAGCTTTACAAAAAAGGATTATGTTGTTTCTCAAAACCAATGGTTGTAGGCTGCATATGTCCCGGATAAACTTTTGTCTCCTCAGGTAAGACCAGTAATTTAGTTTTGATACTATTGATTAAAGTATTAAAATCCCCACCCGGTAAATCGGTTCTACCGATACTACCATGAAACAGAACATCCCCAGCAATGATGAATTTATCTGCTTCACAATAAAAAGATAGACTAGCAGGAGAATGTCCTGGCGTTAGAATTGCTTTTAGTGCTGCATTACCGAATTTGATAACATCTCCCTCTTCAATAAAGGTGGTAGGTTCTGGAGACGGTTCGACACTAATACCAAATCTAGCTGCAGATTTAGGCGCGTGTGCTAAGACAGGTAGTTCTCCTTTGTGTATTTCTAGCGACAAATCGTATTTTTTTGCGATAAAACCATTACCAAAGATATGATCAAGGTGACAATGTGTGTTAATTAAGCGGACTGGCTTTAGGTCGTTTTGTTCGATATAACTAACTAATTCCTGTTTTTCAGCAGAATTACTGCAACCAGGGTCGAAAATAATGCACTCTTTAGTTTCGTCATGTAAGAGGTAAGTATTTTCTTGAAATGGATTAAATGTAAAAGATACAACTTTGACCATGGTTTGTTGTTTTATGTCAAACAATCATTTGTAAATAAAAAGAAGTGCAAAAGTACATTTTGATTCTTAAAAAAGAAAAGTATCTAATTTTTTTTAGTAATCGCCAAGTCCTTATTTAGGATAATTTTAAAAATGGTTGTTTTTAATAGAAATAATTAAGATCTTTAAGATGATAAAAAAACTCAATATTATCGAATTTTTAACTTAACTTAAGCGTTAATTCTTATAATAAATTTTAAACAATTTTTAGTTAAGAAAGGGTGGAAGAATCAATTGTAAATTTAAAAGCGCAATTTACTTTTTCATCAATATTAATAGTTCTAGGAAACGATTAAAAAATAAGCACTAATTTAAAACAGACTAAAAAATAAGTTGAACAACTCGTTTTTTCAATTGAATTATTTTTCAAAGCATAGGAAAATAATTCAATTGAAAATTCTTCTGGTAAATTTATTTTTTCAATAATACTAATGTCCCTTCTATGCGAAAATTTATTCTAACAGTAGGCTGCCTTTTTATTTTTCTTTTAGCTTTTGCACAGCAAAGACCAGAAGTGCAATTTGGAAAAAACAGGGTTCAATTTCATCAAGATTATGAGGAATGGTTGATGTATGAAAGCAGAAATTTTATTACCTTTTGGTATGGAGAAGGTCGTTTTATAGGACAATCTGCCGTACAGTTTGCGGAATATGATTTTTTAGAGATTCAAAATATCTTAGAGCATCGATTAAATCATAAAATAGAAATAATTATCTATACTGATTTGACTGATTTGAAACAGAGCAATATTGGAAGTGAAGAGACTTTTGAAAATACTGGAGGAAAGACGAAGATAGTTGGTAATAAGATGTTTGTTCATTTTGACGGCAATCATACCCATCTACGAGAAGATATTCGAGAAGGGATTTCCTCTGTCTATCTAAATTCTATGTTGTTTGGGTCTAATCTTCAAGAAATTGTGCAAAATGCAGTTTTATTGAGCTTACCAGATTGGTTTAAAGATGGTTTAGTTGCTTATATTGGAGAAGAGTGGAATACAGAATTAGACAATCAATTAAGAGATGTTTTAGCAAGAAAAGAGCATAAAGACTTTAATGATTTAGTACAGGATTACCCAAAACTAGTTGGGCAATCTGTTTGGTTTTATATCAATCAAAATTTTGGGAAAGCGACTGTTTCCAACTTACTTTATTTGACTAGGATTAATAGAAGTATTGAAAGCGGATTTTTATATGTGCTGGGACATTCTTATGAACAAACCTTAGAAAATTGGCAAAAGTTTTATGAAAAACGCTATACCGAAGAAGTAAAACCAATGCAACAATTGGAGGATAAAAATAAGGTTGCTATTAAAAATAAATTTAATTTACCAATCACAGAGATGAAACTTAGCCCAAGTGGTCAATATGCCGCTTATGTGCAGAATGAAGTAGGGAAGTACAAAGTGTTTATCCAAGATTTAATTTCTGGAGATAGAAGAATGATAAAAAAAACGGGCTCTAGAAATGTTTTTCAAGCGACGGATTATAATTATCCGTTGTTAGCTTGGAATCCAAGCGGCTTTGAGTTAGCGATAATGTGGGAAAAGCAAGATGTTATTCAATTGTCCAAATATGACTTAAATACCAAAGAAACGATAACAGAGGAAATGGACCCTCAATATCAACGGGTTTATAGTATGGACTACGTGAATAATGTAGATATGGTATTGTCGGCAACAGTAAGAGGATTTTCTGATATTTTTTACTATCGGTCTAATGTACGTGCAACCTCTCGTATTACAAACGATTTTTATGATGACTTGAATGCCAGAGTGATTAGCGTTAGAAATAAGAAAGGTATTTTATTTTCCTCCAACCGAGATACGACGAGTATTGCTTCCGCCAAATTAGATACCATTTTACCAATTAAATCCTTTGATATTTATTATTATGATTTAGAAACCAAATCTAAAGAATTAGTACGAGTAACCAATACACCCTTTGCGAATGAAAGAGAACCATTGGGGGTTGATTCTACTTATTTTTCTTTCCTTTCAGACGAAGCAGGTATTTATAATAGAAAATATGGTTATTTAGAGGATTATGTTGCCTATGTGGAACAAGTGATTCAAATTACGAATGGGGAGGAATTAATCCTACCTGTTGATTCTGTTTGGGAAAATAAAGACTCTTTTTTAATTGATACGAGTTTTATTCGACCAGTTATAAAAACGAGAGCCGTTAATCATACTGCTACAAATCTAAATCGAAATATTATTACTCAGCATAAATCAATAAGGAGTAATAAATTGGTAGACTTAGTTTATAATATGGGTAAGTATGAGGCCTATGTTAGTACTCCAGACCCAGCGGTGAGCGTAACGCCTACTATAACGAATTACAAGAGCCAACAAGTGATTTTATTATCAAAAAGAGCTGCAGCACAAAAAATCCTTGAAGAAACTAAGAAACAAATAAAGGTTCAAGTGGCGGAAACGGAATCTAGTACAACTCCAGATACCGAACAAACACAACCTCAAAAAAAGGAAGAATCAGGAGGTTATTTATTTGAAAGTGGATTTGAAGACCCTACACCACCGACAATAGAAGAACAACCGGCTACTACAAAGAAAGAGGAGGGAGATTATTCATTTCAAACAGAATTTGAACAGCCAGTTTTGTCCCCCGAAGTTAATGGTTCGCCTGAAGATAAACCTCAAAGGGCAACAAGAGATAATGGAGACGACGATAGTGTAACCACCATAAGCCCTCCAGTAGAACAGGTGACAGTAGAAAGCAAGGCAGTAGCAGCGGACCCAGCAGAGAAAAAAGTGACTAAATTTCGCCCTGCACGAATTACTCCTTATCGGTTAAAGTTTAGAACTGACTTTGTTACTACTTCTTTAGATAATAGTTTATTATTTGGTGGATTAGAAAGTCCAGCAGCTAATCCAGACGGATTCGAAACACCAAACCCAGGAATATTAATCAAAACAAATTTTAAAGACTTATTTGAAGATTATGTTTTTGAATTAGGGGCTCGTTTCCCAACTAGTTTTGATGGAGATGAATACTTCTTAACCTTTAAAAATAAGAAAAAGCGTTTAGATAAAACCTATACAGCTTATAGAAGAACGAGACGATTTTCTAGTAATAATAATTCCATTATACCTGAACGGTCTCGAGAAATCGTATTATTAGGTCAAGCTCAATTTAGTTATCCATTAGACATTTTTAGAAGTATTAGAGGTATCGTTAATTTGAGAAATGATAAGTTAATTCAATTGTCTACGGATGCTAGTCAATTGGGTGAACCAACAACTAATCAGCAGCGTGCTGGAGTAAGATTAGAATATGTTTTTGACAATACTTTGGATGTGTCCTTGAATATTAAGAATGGAACGAGGTATAAAATCTATGGTGAAGTATTGAAAAGTTTTGAGCTAAGTATATTAGATGGGTTTAATTTTGAGGTACCTAGTGGGGCAACGGGCATATTTGGTATAGATGCCAGACATTATCAACGTGTATTGAAGCATAGTGTTTTTGCGACCAAATTTAATGCAGCAACGTCTTTTGGTTCTGAAAAGATTTTATACTTTTTAGGGGGTGTTGAAAATTGGTTATTCCCTAGTTTCAATAACGATATTCCCAACCCAGCAGGTGGTGATTTTAGTTTCCAAACTTTGGCTGCTAATTTAAGAGGATTTAGACAAAATATTAGAAACGGTAATTCTTTTGCTTTAATAAACGCAGAACTAAGAGTCCCTATTTTCCGATATTTTAGTCGGTCTACCCCTCGGTCTGCATTCTTGAAGAATTTCCAAATAGTTGGTTTCTTTGATGTGGGGACTGCTTGGCAAGGACTTTCGCCATTTCAAAAAGATAACCCTTTAAATACTGTATTGATAGAAGGAAGCGATAATCCAAATGATTTTAACCCTGTTTCTGTAGAGGTTAATTTCTTTAGAGATCCAGTAGTAGCAGGGTATGGTGCAGGAATTAGAACGATGTTGTTTGGTTATTTTATTAAGCTGGATTATGCTTGGGGAATTGAAACTAGAGTGATACAAGAACCAAGACTATATTTATCTTTAGGAACTGATTTTTAAAGCAGATAAAACATTACTTTAGTAATCCACTATATTTCTTCTACTCAAATTGGCTTTAACATTAAAATACCGTCAGTACGATTAGTGCTGACGGTATTTTAATGTTGGTCGAATATTTTTTAAATGGTATCTAATTCTTCGCAATAGTAATCTTAATTTGTTTGATTCTTTTTTTATTGACTTCGATTGTTTTAAAAGTAAATTGCTCATGTTTTAGTTCCCGTCCTTTTCTTGGCAATCGTCCGAGTAGTTCTAAAATTAACCCTGCCAAAGAATCTGCATCTCCTCTTATTTCATCAAACGTATTAGTGTCTAAACCAATGACTCTACAAACATCATTGAGCAGTGTTTTACCTTCAAAAATATAATTATAATCATCAATTTTTTGGTAGTCTAATTCTATTTCATCATCAAACTCATCTCGAATTTCTCCAATGATTTCTTCCATAATATCTTCTAAGGTAACAATACCTGAAGTGCCTCCATATTCATCTACTACGACTGCCATATGCAGGCGTTTGGCTTGAAACTCTTTAAGTAGGTCATCAATTTTTTTAGATTCTGGGATGTATAATATTTCTGTTCTTAGTAATTGTTGCCATTCAAAATTATTGTCTTCTTCCAAATGTCCTAATAAGTCTTTTACGTATAACAAGCCCGTGATATGGTCAAAGTTTTCATTATATACAGGGATTCGAGAGTAGCCAGATTTTTTGACCATTTTAAGCAATACTTTATAAGTACTTTGGAAATTGACTGCCATAACATCAACTCTTGGTTGCATTATTTGCTTAACGGATACATCTCCAAAATTGACGATACTTTTTAAAATGTCAACTTCTTCAGTTGCGTTAAATCCACCCTTAACGGTTAAATCAATAGCTTCTCCAATTTCTTCTTTGCTGGCTAAATTATTTGTTGTTCTATGGGCTAATTTTTTTTCAACAATGGAGGTCAAATTGACTAATAGCAGACTTAGTGGGGAAAAGAATTTTTCAAAAACGCCAAGCGTCCCAGACATAAATTTAGCCAACCGAACATTATTAATTTTAGCATAGACTTTAGGAGCTACTTCCCCAAAGAGGACAACAGCAAAAGTGACTAAGATGGTCGTAATAAGGAAGCTAATCGTATTTGAAAGGTTGGATTGATCTAAAGTGATAAAGGGGAGTGTATTGCGTATACCTTCTGCCCAGCTATTACAAAGGGTTTCTGTCAAAGTATTACTTAGCACATACTCTGAGACTATAATGTAACCAATGTTGATGAAATTATTACTGATTAAGATGGTAGCTAGTAAGGTTCTAGGTTTCTCTAGTAGTTTTAGGATTCTTTTTGAGACAGGACTCTCTTCTCCTTTTAAATTATCTAAATCATTGGGAGATAGTGAAAAGAAGGCAACTTCTGAACCAGAAATAAGAGCAGAAGCAACTAATAAAACTAAAATGACGATGCTAGATAAAGCAAGACTAATACCTGAGATTTCAAGTACTAAGAAAGGTAGAACATTTAAAGCTAAATCGAGTGCATCTGGTTCAGCTCCCAATATTTTTTTGTTGATATTAAAAAAGAACTATTGCACTTATAGAAAGTACAATAGTTGTTTACGTTATTTTGTCCTGCTCAGACAACACGCTCCAATGAATCGGCCAGCGTTCTCGGAGCATCTTTTTCGTTAAAACGGTAAATCTTCCTCTGCACCACCTTCTGCTGTTGGAGCAGTGGCTGCTGGCGTTGCTGGCGTCGCCGCAGGTGTATTCGTTTTTGATTGAACTGCGGGTGCATCTGCTGCACTTGGAAAGTTTGACGTATAACCACTACCACTTCCTTCCCGACTACCTAGCATTCTAAAATTATTAGCAACAACTTCGGTTGTATAGCGGTTATTTCCATCTTTATCTTGCCATTTTCTATGAGTCAGTTTTCCTTCTATATAAACTTGTCGTCCTTTCTTAAGATATTGTTCCGCTAATTCTGCTAATTGCCTCCATACGACTACGTTGTGCCATTCTGTTTGACTTTGAGTTTCTCCATTTCTATCTTTATATTTTTCAGTAGTTGCTACGCTAAATTTTGCAACAGCCACACCATTTTCTAAGCGTCTTACTTCAGGGTCTGCCCCCAAATTTCCGATTAAAGTAACTTTATTAACCATTGTGTAGATTTCTTTGGTTGAAAAAATGAAGTACTCAAATACTAAGTACTTTAAAACAACTCTAAATATAGTGATTTATCTTTGAAATACAAATCAACTATTTTAGGAAAAGCAAAGTTATTAATGTTTTTTTGTTTGACCTCAAAAAAAGAGGACTCATTCAGCGGAAGTGCTGATTTTAGCTCAATTTCCCAAAAAACGGCGACAATTTTTTGATGGGTTAATAATTGTTTAAACGGTTTAGAGACTTTTTTAATAGTGAATGTTTGTTTTCCTATTATTTTTTGAAATAGGTCGTTAGCTAAAAGCGCTTTTTCTGATAATAAATTGTTAGCCTCAATCAAGGGGAAATCATATAAATTTAACCAAATATCTTTTTGCTGGCGTTTGTTCAAAATGATGGTATCCGCTTGTCTAAAAACTAAATAATTAAAAAAACGGTCTCGCTTTTTTATTTTTTTAGATTTGATAGGTAGCGTACCTATTAATTTTTTAGCGAAAGCCGTACAGTTTTTTTGCATCGGACAAATAGCACAATTGGGATTTGCAGGTGTACATTGAGTAGCGCCAAAATCCATTATCGCTTGGTTGTAAACCGCAGCTTTATCTTTTGCTAATAATTTATCAGCTAAGTGATTAAATTCTTTTTTACCAGCAGTCGTATCAATAGGTGTTTCAATGCCAAAGACTCTAGACAATACCCTAAAAACATTCCCATCGACTACGGCATGTGGTAATTCAAAAGCAAAAGAAGCAATAGCTGCGGCAGTATAAGGACCAACACCTTTTAGCCCCAATATGGCAGCATAGGTATTGGGGAATACGCCATTTAATTCTGTTGCAATAAATTTAGCAGTGAAATGTAAATTTCTAGCTCTAGAATAATACCCCAAGCCTTCCCATAATTTCATAACTTGGTCAGAAGGAGCTTTGGCTAAATCAAAAACGGTAGGAAAAGTAGCTTTGAATTTCTCAAAATAGGGAAGACCCTGTTCCACTCTAGTTTGTTGAAGGATAA
Organism: uncultured Saprospiraceae bacterium; assembly: GCA_964392805.1. Classification (GTDB taxonomy): domain Bacteria; phylum Bacteroidota; class Bacteroidia; order Chitinophagales; family Saprospiraceae; genus JAFMDF01. Next base: position 5,395 of record CAYMSC010000060.1, on the reverse strand, counting down.
TTTCTGAGAGCCATATGTAATAAGGATTTTTTTCCCCTTTCCAAGGTAGTGGACGGTCATTTTTGTCAAACCAGTCTAATAGATTTTTGGTAAAAAAAGTTTGTTTAATAGCTTTATTCATTTTGGCAAAATAGAAATTTTTTCAAAGTTCCTAAACAGAAAAGGCGACAAGATTACAATCTTGTCGCCTATATAGGGGGTATATTTTTAGCTCTTTAATGCGCTCTACCTATATGCTATGCTGATTGACGTAATTCTGCGACATCATCATAGCGTCTATTAATCATATCTTTTAACTCTTTTCGAGCAAAGAAAATCCTACTTTTCACAGTACCTAAGGGCAATTCCAAGTAGTCTGCTATCTCTTGATACTTATAACCAGAATAATGCATCATGAAAGGCACTTTAATACTTTCATCTAAACCACTAATCATTCTTTTGATTTCATCTACCATAATATTAGATCCTGCTTTGTTAGAAATGGCAATTTTGCCAGAATTGATATAATAATTGTTGTCAGTAGAATCCATAATAGTATTGGCTTTTACTTTCTTACGATAGTTATTAATAAAAATATTTTTCATAATAGTAAATAACCATGCCTTAAAATTAGTTCCTGGGCGAAATTTATCCTTATTAGTCATCGCTCTAAACGCTGTCTCTTGGTATAAATCTTTAGCATCTTCCATGCTTTTAGTCAAGTTATATGCAAAAGAGTTTAGAACTGGAGTCATCTTATCAAACTTACTATAGAAATCGATGGAAGACATAATTAAACGGATTTGGTGACTTTAGTTGCTTTGTTGAACCAAAGATAGGTTAAAGTTAAACAAAATACAAAATTTTGTTAAACATTTCTTTCGTTTATTTCTCATAAAAGTTATCTATGTGCTGATAGATTTTAATTAAAAAATTGATTATTAGTAAGTTAAGTGCAATATTCCATGATTGATTTATTTTCAATTTTTTCTGAAAATAATGTAAGTTTGTATTGTTTATGTGAGTTTTTGTTTAATCTTGAACAAAAAAGCCTTTATAAATTAACCATAGAAGTTATTTATAAAGGCTTTGTGCTAAACTAGGAACGGGGTTTTTAGAGCATCAGATTGAAAATAGATATTTGCTAATTTTTAATTTGTGTAGAATCCGTAGCTAAAAAAATAATTAGCTACGGATTAGATTAGCTACGGATTTTATCACTTTTTTATCTGACACTCTATTACCACTTTTTAAGCTGACGCTCTAAACAATTTGTAGTTTTCAATAGTAGTCTTAAATCAATTGATTGCAACCAATAACAAATTATTGTAAGTAACGACGAAATAATAAGTTGGTCATCTGGACGAGCTTATTTTGGTTCTAGTTTTTCTTTAAAAGAGGGAGTATTGTTGATACTATGACCGATTTTAAAGTAAAAATAGGATCAAAAGAAGCCGTCCTAGATGTTCAAGTTATTGTTTTGCCGTTACTAAATGAGTATATAAAAAACCTGTCATCGCTTTATAAAATTCAATGCGATTTTCTTCATTTTGAAACCCGTGACCTTCATCATATTTTACCATATAAGGGACTTCGATTCCTCGATTTCTTAGAGATTCAACAATTTGGTCTGCTTCGTCGATATTAACTCTAGGGTCATTAGCCCCTTGAACTACAAATAAGGGTACTTTGATTTTGTCAACGTGAAGCGCAGGAGAATTAGCAGTCATCATCTCTTTATCTGTTTCTGGATGTCCCACCATTTCGTATAAAGTTTCTAAATAAGGTTTCCAGTAAGGTGGGATGGTATTCATAAAAGTGAACAGATTGGAAACACCCACATAATCTATCGCACAGGTGTATAAATCGGGCGTAAAAGTAATACCCGCCAAAGTAGCGTAACCTCCATAACTACCCCCATAGATAGCAATGCGTTTGGGGTCAGCAATTCCTTTTTCTATAAGCCAATGTACACCGTCTGTAATATCATGCTGCATATTTTGTCCCCATTGCTTAAAGCCTTTTTCCCAAAAATCTCTACCATAGCCTGTACTACCTCTAAAATTAATTTGTAGGACCGCATATCCTCGATTGGTTAATAACAATACTTCAGGATGATAGCCCCAGCCGTCTCGGTGCCAAGGTCCGCCATGTGGTAAAATGACTGTTGGAGCGTTTTCTTTTTCCTTTCCTATTGGTTTTGATAAATAGCCGTGTATCGTTAAACCATCTCTTGATTGATATTGGACAGGTTTCATGGATGCCATATCTTCTTCTGCTATCCAAGGACCTACTTCAACGATTTTATCCAATTGGTCGGTTTCTTTATTATAAAAATAGTAAGCACCTAGTGATTTATCGCTATAAGTACGAATCATATATTTTGTCTCCTCCTTATTTGAACTGGTAAACGCCACTTCATATCCAACTAATTGATTTTCTAACTTTTTTTGTAAATCACCCCTTTCTTTATCAAAAAAATGAAATTGCCTTTTCCACGTAGTATAGGAGACACCCGTTAATACCTTTCGTTTTTTTGAATACATCAACTGAGCAACATCTACGGCTGAATGTTCAAAGAGTGGTTCGCCCACTTCTTCTTTTTTGACCATATCATATCGAACAATCACCGTCTTGTCACGACCAACATTAGAGGAAACGAAGACAATATCTTGATTGTCAAATTCAAAAAATAAAGGTTGAAAACTTACTTTAAAATTAGTGGTAAACACCTCTTGAAAATCGGAGTCTTCATCTGGACGATAGATGACTTTTTGATTAATTCCATCTACCATTTGAATAGCAATACGCAATTTCCCATTGTGGTCCGTCATCCATTGAGTAATAGGTTCGGCAGGATTATCATTTTTTGCAATTTGCTGATATTCGCCCGTCTGTATATTGATTCGATAAGGCTCAAAGAGCATGGGACTATTTTTGTTCATGCCAATAATAATAGCCTCATCTTGGTCTTTTAGGTTGTCTATTAATTCTATTTTTATTTTGTCGAAAGGCGTGAGATCTTTAGTATTTTGACCATCTTTGTCGACGGCAAATAACTTAAAATTTTCATCACCACCACTATCTTTTACATATACAATTCGGTTATTGCCTTTCCAAAAATAACCACCAATATTCCTATCTGTTTCGCGGGTAATTTGGGTAGCAGTAGTTGCACCAATTTTTTGAATAAAAATATTCATTCGCCTTTCAAAAGGAGCTAGGAAAGAAAAGTAATTGCCATCTGGAGATAATTGATAGCCCGTTTTTTCTGGATTTTTAAAAAAGTCTTCAACGGAATATTTGTAAGTGCCTTTATCGGCATCAATTAAAGCTTTTAGTGCTTCTGGAGAACTAGGTAAACTAGTATTACCAGGTAGGGTAGTCGTGGTCTGCTGATTCATTAATTCTGATTATTTTTTGTAGAATGAGAGAATAGAGACGAGACCATAATGTAACTAATCTTTCAACGAAGTGGCCTCTACATGCTCAATTCTGCTTGCGGAATGGCCTCTATTCTTAATTTAAATATTTCTAAATTCCTCCAATCACTTCCAATACCATCGCTTTTTTTCGAGAAGAGACAGGAACTTCAGAACTGTCCACCATTTTTAAATAGCCACCGTCAATTTTTAAAAAAGCTTTTACATGTTTTGGGTTGACTAAATGGGATTGGTGGACACGAATGAAATTTTGTTCTGCTAATAGCTTATCAAATTCTTTTAAGGTTTTGGTGACTAATAATTTTTCATTACCCAGAAAGAAAAACTGCGTATAGTTGCCATTAGATTCACAACGAATAATGTCTGATATTTCTGTGATATGAATTTTTTCTTGCGTGTGTAAAGCTAATCTTTTTGGAGCTGCTTTTTCTTGAATGGTTGTTTTTAGAAGGTCAAAACTTTCTACTGCGTTATTCGGTGTATTTTTAACCTTTTCAATAGCTTCCAATAATTCCTCGGGGTCGATGGGTTTTAATAAATAATCAATTGCTGCATAGCGAAAAGCTTTAATGGCAAAAGCATCCGAAGCAGTTGTAAAGATGACGTGAAAATTAATGGTAGGCAAGACATCCAATAAATCAAAGCCACTACCATCTTTCATTTGAATATCTAAAAAAACGATGTCAGGCTGTACCGTTTTTAATAATTTGGCTCCACTTACTACGCCTTCTGCTGTACCAACGATATTAATTTCTGGGCAGTAAATTTCTAAATCTTGTTGAAGTGTTTGCCTAGCTTGTGGAACGTCATCAATAATGATAGCTGTCATTTGTAAGTTTTTCTTGGTATTGTTAGAACTGGTTTTCTTTTTTGCGGATAAAGATAGGGTTTAATCTTAAACAAAGTTGGGTGATTTTGTTCCTTTTTAGGGTTTATTCACCCTTTAAATCCCCTTCTTACAAATTTTTCTATTCGATATGGAAAATTTGTTGGGAACGTTTAGCTGAGATGTTTTATGAGAAAATCTTTATTCCTTATTAGTTACTATTCACCACTTAAATTTTTACCATAAAGTTGATAAAGTGCAGATAGTTCATAAAGTAACAACTAGCTCGAAGACACTCGAAAAGTCAAAAACTATATGAACTTTATGCGCTTTATGGTTTAAAAATAAAGAACACTGAACAGTTACCTTTATTATTAATAAAAAAGAAATAATTTTACGCTTTATTTTAAGAATTGAAAATATTAGTCATTGAAAAATATAGCCATTTTTGCATCGGGTACTGGAAGTAATGCCAAAAAAATTGTGGAGCATTTTAGCAATAAGGAGACGATTAAAATAGCACTCATTGTATCCAATAAAGCGACGGCTAAAGTATTGGATATGGCTAGAGAAAATAATATTCCTACTTTAATTATCAATCGAACAGATTTTTACCAATCGGAATCCTTATTGGTTGATTTCAAAAAACACCAAATTGATTTTGTCGCTTTGGCGGGCTTTTTATGGCTTATTCCAACTTATCTAATCGAAGCTTTTCCTAACAAAATGATAAACATTCATCCTGCCTTACTTCCCAAATATGGTGGGAAAGGGATGTACGGTCATCATGTACATGAAGCGGTTTTCAAAAACAAAGAAATGGAATCTGGTATTACTTTACATTATGTCAATGAGCAGTATGATAAAGGGCATATTATTTTTCAAGCTGCTTGTCCTGTTGCAGTTGCGGATACTCCAAGCGATATTGCTCGTAATGTATTAAAATTAGAACATTATTATTATCCAAGAATATTGATGTCTTTGCTTAATAGATAGTCAGGTAAAAAACTGATATTAAGAAAATATTTAAAATATCGTCTAGCTACGAATTTTTTATCAATTTTTAATCTGACGCTCTAAATGACACTTGAGTTAGAGCATGTTTAAATTTTCATGATTGAGCGAAAGTGAGCAAATTTAATTTTGT
>CAYMSC010000059.1:6311-20239 GCA_964392805.1 uncultured Saprospiraceae bacterium | reverse complement strand
TTTGAAAATGTCAGAGGATTATTATACAAAAACAAATGGTATCTAAAAGAAATTTGGAACTTCAAGAAGGTTGGAAAGAATGGCTATTGCATTTGATGTAATTGCTTATTCTGCTGAAAGGAACTGGTTGTATCTAATAGAAGCAGTCCATAGTTCTAGAGCAATAACTGAATTAAGATTACTCCAACTCCAAAAATTAACAAAAAATTGCAAAGCGGAAATCATCTATGTAACAGCATTTTTAAATAAACCTACCTTTCGAAAATTCATTGCAGATATTGCATGGGAAACAGAGGTATGGATAGCTAATAATCCAGACCACTTAATTCATTTTAATGGAGATAAATTCTTAGGTCCTTATAAGAATATTTAAAGCTATTTATCAACCCGCTGATTATGCCAGAATCAAACGGGATATAGACCAAATAGTGGAAAAATTTAACGAGCAAATTCTTTTGGAAAAATTGTAGTTCCTATCAGAAATGCTAAGGATAAAAGTGCTTCCAGTTCATTCGAGCTGGAAGCACTTCCTCTTTCTAAATAAAATCTATTGTTTCACAAATTTCTCTGCATAACTCATCTTTCCATTCTCCTGCACTACCCCCAAATAAAAACCTGCTTCCAAATGGTCTAAGTTGAAAGCATAATTATCCGTATCTCCCTCCATTTTTTGTCGGTAAACTTCTTTGCCTGCTATGTCATAAATGATAAACTGGGTTTGAGTGGCTGCAGTCGGAAACACTAAATTCAAAGTATTCTTGACTGGATTTGGATATAAATTTGCCGCCTCTTGAAGGAAAATTTCCTGAATATCATTATCTCTTGAAGTAGCCACCTCACTAATTAAAGTGGAAGTCGGAATGCTAAATCCTTGGATTGAGCTATATTCAGAAGCCTCCTCTGCACAATTTGATTTTATTCTCAATTCAAAATCTCTTCGTGGTCCATAAAGATTGACTTCATTCGAGAGTAAAGTCGCCGTTATCAACCATCGCTCTTGTCCTGCTAATCTAACTTGCATCGTATAGCTAAGGGCATCCGGAATACTTGCCCAAGTTACATTTACTGCTCTATCAGAAATCCCTGTAATGACTAAATTCTCTGGCGATGCACAAGCCTCTTCATTTACTATCGCTGTGCCTGCACATCCACATCCGTCCGATTGGATTACATCATTTTCTGTCATAGCGTCTCCATCATCACAAGCAGTACCTACTGTTTGCATGGCGCCTACACTCGCATCATTATCATCACAATCATTAGCCGCACATATGCCATCTCCGTCTGCATCGCCACCATTGTCCGCACATGCGTCTATACCAAAGCATTCCATGCTATTTCCTTCATCATATCTGCCTTTAATATAAGTAGCAACCTGTGGATGCCATTTATTAACGATAGTACACTCCACATCATCTGAAATAGAGCAGTAACTCATAATAGTACCACCACCACTTGGGCAATCCATATTAGGACGACTACAAGTAGGTTCCTCACTCCCTAAACCTTCCACATCTACACAACCATCAATAGCTGTCAAGTTACCATTCCAAAAACATGCTTGTGTATGATAAAGTATAATTTTTGTAATATTTCAATGGCATTTGGGTAAATCCTTAATAATAACTGATAGCACATTTGGGATATAAGTGCAATTGATAGTAAGACGGTCAGAAGGAAGGCAAAAAAAATTGGTCAGCAAACGATTGTCTGCTGACCAAAAAATTGAATGAAATAATATAAAAGTCTTGCTGCAAGAATTTAGCTAAAAAGCTATTTTCTCAACGTGCAGTTGTTTTTACTCTATCACAATCATCCTTTTTACTACCTGCTTTTTATCCGTTGTTAATTGGTAGTAAAGTACGCCTTTGCCTGATAAATCAGCAGCATTGAGTTGGATTTCCTGGTAGCCTTTTTCGTAGGTACCTCTAATTTCCTTCAATACTTTTCCTTGGACATCCAAGATGCTCAAGACTGCTTCACCTGACGCTGGTAAGTAAAACCCTATCGAGGTATTATCTCTAAACGGATTTGGACGGTTTTGATAAAGTTGAATGCCTTCTGACTCGGAGCCTTGGAAGTCTAGAGTAACGTTACTAATGTTACCGAATACATCGTAAGCTTCCGCAGCGGTGATACTAGAAGTGATGGCCAATTTTTCGCTTAGTCGCCCGGCTGTACCGGATTTGAAAATTAGGCTGAATAATTTGGTATCTCCCGTAGTTTCGGCTGCATCATTGGAATTCCAACTGGTTGTTAGCAAACCTCTTTCAGTTAAATTAAATCCGAAATTATGTGTTTTGGCAGTCGCTTCCACCATTTCAACTAAAGTTAAATCTTTATAATCAATCGTAAATTGAAACCCTTCTAAGCTAGTTTTAGCAGGTAGCACAAAATCTACGGTGTAAATTTGTCCTGCTTCTAAGCTTTGCTCCGCTACCTGAATCTTCGTTACACTTCTGGAGTCTGCTTCTTGGTTATTTGTAAAACTAGCACTTTGGTTAACGTCTCCGATTTTTACCGCCATAAAACCTACCTGCATTTCATCTGTCATATTTGACAACTCCACAGTCTCTCGGTAGTTTTCAGCGATTGGGTTTTCGGTCGGGAACACATAAGTGTCGTCTACGAATTTCCAGCTAGTATTATTAGGGAATTTTGAATTGATATTTAAGATTAATTGCCTTAGCTGTACCATGTCGTATGCAGAGATAGTGCCAGATTGGTTCACATCTGCGGCAACATACTGGTATGGTGAATTAAATAGTTGAAGGCCTAATATATGTTTAGAGATAAGGACAAGGTCAAAGGTTGTTACGCCATTTAGTGGATTGGTATCCAATTCAGGCTTTAAGGTATGGATGTTGTTTTTAGGAAGCGAAAATTGGAACAGTCCGTCTTGTGTGACGGTTGCAATACTATTTCCATCGCTAGAAGTCGCTGTTACAGTAACGTTGTTTATCATTTCACTAGTCGTCGTTTGGATGCGGCCACTCACAAAAGACGTAGGGTCTTCTGATGGACTACAAACACTCATATTGTCTTGGACATCTATTATTGAAGTACAAAAAGCATAATTGCCATCTTTGTCAATAACATAAAGCCTAACTGTTTGAATACCTGCACTTTCGCAATCAAAATCTAAATTTGCTGGTAAAGCCTTTGCCATATCAGTGGTCGTTGGTAGGTCGCCTAAGCTTGCATGCCATAATCTTAGGCTTAATTCATCTGTTGTCGTACAATTGTCAAAACTTCCTAAATCAATGTCGGAACCCCATATGGTAATTTTTCCTTCTTGCCCCATTTCTACATTCAATCCAGCACGACAAAGCGGTGTAGGGTTTCTACAATCATTAAATTCAAAAATTCTACTTTGTGTAGCTCCATTTCCACAAGGGTCAGAGGCAGAAAAACTTACTCTATAAACGACTCTAGCATTAACGGGGAAGGTAAATTTACTGCCTTGCCCTGAATCTACTTTCACATTATCGGCGTAAATACTCCACCAAAAATCTAAAGTTTCAAAGTCTACACAAGTTTCAGCTTCTGCTGAAAAAGTTCTCATTTCGTCACAATTTCGGCTACCGTCTGCGGTAGTAGTTGCAGAACCATCGCCTACTAAACAAGTATCTACATCATTAATCGTAATGACGGGTCCATCAAAACTGTGCACTTTTAATATCTGTATGTAAGTCAAATATCCATTCGTCAAGTACTGATTGTGATTAATCGTTTCTCCTGAAGCGAATCCATGTTCGTCTTCCCTTCTATTTAATGGGAATGGTCTGTCACCTGCACTGTATAAACACCAATTGATGATGTGGAACGTTCTTTCTACTTTGTAACATGCTTCGTCTTCGATAATAAAAACTCTATCTTCGTGTTCCCAACCAATTTGGTCACAGGCTCCTGAACGAATGTTCAAAGATGCTGCTGGAAATGGTTCTCCACATTCGCCATTCCAATCTTGTGGTAAATCAATTTCCCAGTTCGGTCGGTATTGTAAAGCAATTAATTGTGTTTGCCAAGCAGATTGATTGCCTTGCCAGTCGGTTGCACGGTATCTTCGTTGTATTCTAGTCTGACCACATGGCCATTCTACTAACTGAAATTGTTGTTCGATAGTCACTGGATGGCATCGAATATTGTCTTCACAAATATCCATTGGATTACCATACTCGCTATTAAATCTAACTAAAGCTGCTCCTTCTAAGGGTAAATATTCATCGTCGTCAAATAAACCATTGCCATTCGTATCGGTAGAAGTACCAAAATCGCCTGTATTAAATTCGTCACAAAATAAATCGACATCAGGTAATGTACCACAAGAAGGGTAAATATCATCTTTGATATTAATCCTTGTCAAACAAATATTTTCATTCCCTTTTGTATCTGTAACTCGTAAGTAAATCCTTAAATCCGAATCAATAACCTCACAGTTTAAAAAGGTTTCCTGTCCATAATCTACCCCATTTATACTGATTTCTCTCTTAGCAATGCCACAAGCATCCCAACTACCTGCATCTATCTCTTCAACACCAATAATTCTAGCAATATCACTTCCTACCGATAAATTTAATTGGTCTACACAAACTACTGATGGCGGAGTTACATCTCTAATCAACACATGTTTGAAACAAGTATCTGCTTTCACTTGCTCAAAACAAGCATCGTTAGCTATCCAACCTATTCGGAAAGTATCACAGGATAAAGCACCTGCATTTGATAAATTAGTGCCTATTTTTTTCCATTCCCCGAAGTGGAATCGTTCTACACAAAACATCGTTACGGTTGGATTAGGGTCACAATTGTCAATAGCTTGTGGTGCTTGCAAGTCTTCTCCTGTCAAATTGATTTCGCATTCAAAGTTGCCTAAATCTATAAGAATTGGTTGATTAACTCCACCAATAGCGTTTGAATCTGGGCAATTTACAAAAGTTGGTGCAATCGTATCTGTTATAATGACTACCTGTGTGCCTATGCTAACTGGTCCTATTGAAGGATTACACCAATCTAAAACTTTCCACTCTCTCACCCATCTTTCCCCACAATTGGTTGAAGGAAATTGTTCATCATTTCTTACTAAAATATAGCCACAAATGTATTCCTCTGTACTTAGTTGAACCGTATCTCTAGGTATTAAAACGCCATTCTTTATTTGTCCCGTGACTAACCCCGGTCGCTCTGCATCTTCAAAGGTTAAGGCATCATCACAATTTAAGGTTGTCCGTGTTGGCTCATAAAAAATGGTTGGTCGAGTAATAAAAATGGTCTCCGTCAAGAAGGAAGTATTTCCACATAAATCTACCGCTTTCCATCTAAGAACAACGCTTCCAGTGGAACAAACATTGATATCATTCACTGCATCCATGCTTTCTAAAGACACAATTGCTGTATCACAATTTGCACTTACCTCTGGCGGAGTTAACATCTCTGCTATATTTTCATTATCACAAATAACGAAGGTATCGATGCTATTACTGCCAAAGAAAAATGGTGGTGATTGGTCTTCAAAATTGACAATCGTAGTACAACTTGTTTCTACCATTCCATTGGCACAAATAGTCATATTCTCTAACATATGTTCGTAGTAAACTCTGGTAATTCTAGCAGTCAATTGACCTTGACAGAAGCTCGCTACGCCATATCTTTCTAAAGTATCCTTATGAATAGTTGGATAAGCAATCCCTGGTCCGCCTCCACCAGTAATAGTTTTAGTTAGCTTACCTCTACCTATTTCAATATCAATTCTATAATATAAGGTATCTGCTATCGTATCGCATAAACCCTCTAATAACATATCTGGTGTTAGATATAAAGCGCAAGCAGAACCGAATGGAATAGCTACTTCATCATTGCAAACTAAAGTTGGTGCAGCAATAGTAAAAAACTTTTCTGCCGTAAAATCGGGGAAATTTTTAGCTCGCCAAACTGCTTTAAATTGACCTACGCCAAAAGTATCAGCAATGACTTGGTTTGCCATTACGCAAGAATCTAAACAAACTTCTCCATTAGAGTTGATTATCGTCAAGCAAAAGGAATCTACTGCTTCTGTACAAATAGTAAAGGCATCTGGTGCAGTAATCGGCACTATCGTAAAAGCCTCATCGCACTCTAAATTCGTCGAAGCTATCGCTGGACAGACTAAGGTTATTTCTTCTAACTCATCTAAACAAGTTACCCAAGATTCCCATCCTAATCCTTTGATATTATCTCCGTTTGTAACAAATTCAAATGTCAAACAGCCTGATGGGTCACATTCTGAATTAATCCAACCGCCCGTAGCACTTACGCCCGCTCCTGAGAAGGCAGCAACTTGTCGACTTGCACGAATACTGTCCGCATCGTAGACAAATAAAGTATCACCCGGTGCTACTTCAAATTCAGTAAAGGTGATTGCAATACGCTTACTATTATTAGGCGCACAAATTGTTAAGGTATCTCGATGAGCAACTGTGTCTGGATATAAATGTTCAAACCTATTCTGAAAGAGTGTGATTTGTTCACAACTTTCCACGGTCTCTTTTGTAGCGGCACTCAATGGCATATTGATAATTTGTGTATCCGCTGCCATTTGGAAAAAACTATTTGCGTTTTCTGTAGAGTTTGCTTCGTTATTGAGGTGTAAAACTGAACTTGAATTGGTCAATTTATCCGCACGCTTAGCAAAACTCGAAGTACCTTGTGTAGACATAGAGCAAAGCATAAAAAGAAGTGCTCCTAATGCCAAAGATGGGTACCATTTTTTCATGTGTGGTAAATTTTTATTTCACTAAAAGTCAACCGAATACAAAATACGGCCCTTGTACTTTTAGTTGTAAAAGCTATTAAATTGTAAAATTTTATCGAAGCTGTCTCAAAAGACGGAGAATTTAGATGTTCCTTTACCAAACAAAAAAAACAATATTCATTTCTATTTGACAATTAGATTATTATGAATTTTTGTTTTTATAGTTTGTAGTCTCGAAATGTAAATTCGACAAAGTCAATCTGTATTCGGGGACTTATGAGACAGCCTCTGGGATATTTTGTCTTTCAGTAATTTCAAAAAGTCTTCTTAATCGGTTCACGGTGAATGGTATATAGTTCACGGTCTCAAGCCAGTATTAAAAGATATAGCCAATTCTATGGCATTTACCTTAATATTTGCTGTTTTAGTAAACCGTCAACCGCGTACCGTCAACCGTTTACCGTCTTTTTCTATTCTATCAACATCATTTTCTTCGTAAGCACTTCCTCTTCCGTAGCTAATTGGTAATACAAGATACCTTTGGTGGTCAAAGATTGACCTTCAATTATCCACTCGTGACTGCCTTGTGAAAAATCTTTTGTGCTTTGTAATAAAACACGCCCTTGTATATCTAAAATCGTTAGGGTCGCTTTTCCTGCTTTTGGTAATTGAAAGCCAATACTTGTGGTTTCTTTGAAAGGATTTGGACGATTTTGCGTCAATTCAAATCCACTAGCTCTCTCTGTAAACTGTAAGCTTATATCAATTATTTCTCCTTGGTGTGTGTAAGCTTGTGTGGTTAATATTTTTGGTTGTAAGTGTAAAAATTCGCTTAATTTTCCAGCTGTGTGGGCCTTAAATTGTAAGGAAAATAAATGTGTTTGGTCCGATGTAGGGTCCATTGAACAGCTCAATCGGTCCCAACTGCTCAGTAAAATATTTCTGGCTAGTAATGTTTGTCCAAAGTGATGGCTTTTAACTAAGCCTTCTTGAATGTTTATCAATTCTAAGCCTGTAAATTCTAAGGCTAGTTGATAGCCTTCTAACTCCTGTAAATCTGCTTTTGTAAAATCAATTGTAAATAACTCGTCTGCTTGTAAAATCTTGTCTTCTAAGTCAAAAATCATCTTGCTTCGTGTTGTTCTCGCTTCGTTCGATTGTAGTGTATTGGCAGTTACGCTGCCGTTCAAATCTCCAATCTTAATGGCTACAAAATTGGCATCCATCTTATCTGCTTGGTGATTATTTATCGTAATTTTTTCTTTAAAGTCTTCTGTTAGTGGCGCTTCTGTTGTGAAGGCATATTTTGCATCTACAAATCTCCAACTGTTATTATTTGGAAAAGCTGGGATAATATTTAAAATCAATTGTCTTAATTGTACCATGTCAAAAGCGGTCACTGTTCCTGACTGATTCACATCCGCTGCAATGTATTGATAGGGAGTGGTAAATTTTTGTAAGCCTAAAATATGTTTACTTATCACAATTAAATCAAAAGTCGTTACACCATTCAAAGGGGCTGTTTCCTTAGTAGGTACAACTTCATAAGCTTGACCTTTATTCAAAGCTAAAGTGAAGAGACCATCCGTACTAGTTGCTGTTGATGGCATCGTTCCCGTTCCCATTATCTCTATAGCTACATCTTCTACCATCTCCCCTTTATCCGTTTGGATATTTCCAGCGACGACGGCTTGTCCAGTAGCGGTACTGTCTTCACAAATGCCAGATGCGTTTCCTACATTCACAAATGCCTCACATCGTTCAAAATTTCCTTCTAAATCTATTACATAATGAAAAATCTGTTGGGCATCCAAATTATCACATCCTAGCGTAATCGTACTTGGTAAATTCGCCACACTCTGCTCATCTGTTGGTGGAATTGGTGACACACTCTTATGCCAAATTCTATGAATTAGCTCATCAGTAGGCGTACAATTGTCAAAACTACCTTTATTAAAATCTATTGCATTAATACTTACGCTTCCATTTGTGCCGATTTCCGCATTAATCTGTGGAATACAAATAACTGTTGGTTTGGAGCAATCCCAAAATTCATAGTCTCTTGTTAAGGAATTTTCATTTCCACAATTATCAAACACGGTAAATCGAACGGTATATTTTACTTTTGGTCGTACTGTCCAGAAAAATTTGCTCGCTTCTCCTGTTTCCACCAATATACCATCCTCTGCTATCGAATAGGTAAAAGAAAAATTACTGAAAGCACTTTGCTCACAATCACTTGCTTCTACTGAAAATATTCTAACCGTATCACATTCAAACGGTGCTGCACCTGGCGTTTGGTCTTCCACACCAATTGGCTCAACATCTCCTACCCCATAAATACAAGTCTGCACTTCATTGATAGATAATGTCGGTGCCGTATTATCTGTTACTTTCAAGACTTGTACGTAGGTATAATAACCAGCATTCGCTACGTCTGCTGCCGTAATCGTCTGCAATTCAGTAACTAAACCAAATGGGTTTTCGTCCCTTCCTAGCTCAATTGGTGCTTGCCCTTGGACATAGTTACACCAGTTGATAATGTGATAGGTCCGAATCACTTTAAAACAAGCATCCTGAACAATATCAAATACTTGGTCTTCATGTTCCCAGCCAATCAAATCACAGGCACCATTTTCAACTATTATATTAGCGTCTGGAACAGAAGCGCCACATTCTCCAAAGAAATCCACAGGTAAGGTAAAGGACCAGCCAGGATTATAAGTAATGTTGATTTCTTGCATTTTCCATTCAGAAACAAGTCCTTGACCGTTCCAATCCACCACTCTAAATCGTCGTCTTCCTCTAACTACCCCACATTGTTCATAAATAAGTTGGTATTGTTGCTGCGAACTAAATGGTACGCAGGCTATATTATCTTCACACTGAGGGTCTCCAAATTGATTGTTATATACTTGTAATAAGTCTCCTGTCAAATCTACCCATTCTGCTTCGTTAAAGAAACCGTCTTCATTGGTATCTGTTGTCGGACCAAACTGGTCGTCATGAAAATTATCGCAAGTTCCATTAAAATCTGCCAAATCGTTACAGAATGGTGGTATTACATCTAGTACAGAGATATTAAAACCACAAATATTTTGATTCCCTCCATTATCGGTAAATCTTAATTGAGCATCAAAGTCTCTGTGTACGTCTGTACAAACAAAATCTAAAAATTCTGCCCATTCGCCTCCTGCGAGTCTTATCTCTACTTTGGCAATGCCACAAATATCCCTTGATTGATGATTTATTTCTGAAGCAAATAATCTTGTACCTGATGCATTATACGTTATCTGAACTTCATCGCCGCAAATTACTTGAGGCGGAGTGATATCGACTAAGTTAAAATATTGCAAGCAGGTATCTCGTAGAACTAAGCTATCTAAAGTTACATCAATGGCTTGCCAGCCAACTCTAAAACTATCCCGAGACAATTCTCCCGCCTCGCCTAATGTATTCGCAATTTCAACCCATTCTCCATTAATCAATTGTTCGACCACAAACATCTCTACGTTTGGTTCTGCACAAACATCTGTTGCAGTTGGTTTTGGTAAGGTAACTGCCATTGCACATGCTTCGGCTGGTAATGGAATACTTTGTGCCGTGGCTAAACTGCCAAAAGGAGAACAATCAATAGAAGGAGCCAAGGTATCAATAAACTCAATTAATTGCGTATCTACCATGATTGGAAATGGAATCGTATTACATCCATCAACCACTGCCCAATATCTAGTTACTTTTTTACCGCCCGGATGTGGGACTACTTCATCATTCTTCGTTAAAATAAAATTACATACATAAAACTCTGTACTTAATGCTATTGTATCGCCCGGCATTGGTATTCTCACGATGCCTAATCTGTCAAAATCTTCCATTACTTCTGGGCTATCTTCTCCACAACTCAGAATGACATCTGGTAATTGTATTACATTATCCAATACTGGACGCATTACTTTTAATGTATCTTTTTGAGTAGCGCTATTATTACATTGGTCAACCGCTTCCCAAGTCACCGTATATATTCTCATTGGCGAACAATCATCACCGCTAATCAATTCAAAATCAATCGCTTCTAAAGTAACTGCATCACAATTATCGCTAACTTCTGGTCTTGTTAAACTACTAAGAATAGCATCAAAATTTAGTGTTCCACAAGCAGTTATTGTATCGACGCTTTGAGACCTAAATTCTGGAGCTGCGCTATCTACAAAATTGATGTAACCCCAGCAAACATCTTTCACTAAATCTCCACTACAATTGGTACCATTATAGTCATATACTCTCGTCACTTCTACCTTATATTTAGTAGGACCACAAACCGATACATCGTCTCTTGTTACAATCGGAAATTGTCCATTTCGGCTCGTTCCTGTTGTTATCGTATCACCCGATTCGGTCATCACAATCAAATCATAAGATAAGATAGCGGAGGTATCACAAGCCCCTTCTAAAATATGGTCTGGTCGGATTGAAGCCACACAAGAGGTGCCTATTACCGCTTCTACTTCATCATTACAGGTCAAAGCTGGTGGCGAAACGATAATGAAATTCTTAGTAGAAATGGACGGAAACGATTTTAAACTATGTGTTACTGTATATTGTCCAATCGCTAATCCACTGATCATAAAACTGCTATCTGCTCTAATACATCTTTGCTCGCAAACTGTTCCTAAATAATTGCTGACTTGTACAACTAAACTATCATCAACGGCACATTCACTCACTATTTTTCCCGCAGTAACTACAACATCAGCCGTATACTCCTCACAACTTAAAGCAATAAACTGATTAGTTGGAGGCATAATACTTATGTCGCCATCTTCACAAGTAATCCACGCTTCCCAGCCTGCTCCTTTGGCATCATCTCCATCGGTTTTGAATTGGAACGTTAAACAACCAGAAGGATTTATTGATTTATCACAATTAGAAGATACCCAACCACCATTCATTTGGAAAATACCTACTCCACTACCTGAGTCGATTAAAGGACTCGAAAGGTCTCTTCCATCATATGCCGTAAGGGTATCTCCTTCTTCTAAATCAAAACGAGTAAAGGCTGTTCTTAAAAATGAGGTGGCATCCGATGGACAGATAACCAATACATCATTTCTAGCTGCTGTATCTACATATTGAATACCGATATGCTGGTCGCTTTCAAAACTAATCTGCTCCCCGCAATCTGTAATTATTACTGTATCAATTACTCCTGTTGTTGGAATAATTAATTGGCTCATCATCGAGCTATGCGCTGCTGCATCAGTCGTGCCTTTAGAAAATTCAGTAATAGGATTGCCGGTAGAAAACTCGGTAGGTATATAGGCTGTTGTCAGTACAAACAAAATGCACAAACCTAAGAAAAGCCCATAGTGTTTTAGTTTTGGTAAGCATAGCAATAGCTCTGCTCCAATTAATCGTAGAGTCATCATTACTTAAATCGGTTTAAATAGAAAAATACGTTTTAGAGATACGCTTTTGTTGATAGTCTGCTGATTAACAGCAATTTATTTGGTAGTAGCCCAACTACTCGCTGGTTTAAAATATAGTAGACGCTTGTCTACGCTACAATCAAATAAAGGCAATATGGGAATCTATAAAAAATAAAGGAATCCCGCCAAAGTATTATCAAACGAATTATCTACAATTCGCGTACTTTGCAAGACTTAATTGGAAGGAAATAAACTTATTAATTTAAAATGTAAAACTGAAAATCTAAAATTTAAAAGTGGGGCAATAATTCACTTTTAATGATTTTCGTTTTTTTAGGAAAAAGGTAAATACTTAAAAATGCAATAATCGGTAAAACTTAATACACTCACATATATCCAAAAGCCATTCCAATTTTTAAGTTATTATAAAAAAAAGGGAAGCGTAACTTACACTAAAATTAGACACATTATCTTTATTTGTAACATGATAAAATTAATAGTTATTTAAGAAAATGATTATTAATTTTTTACACATATTATTTTTTTATTATAATATAAATTTTAATAATTTATTTATTTTAATAATTTATGAAAAAATTATATTTAAAAATTTTGTAATGATTGAAAATGGGAGCCCTACTATCTAAATATTTAATTCCACGTCTAAATCTGTGTCCCTTTAATAATCCGTGGTAGAAATATTTCCCACGGATTATTAAAGGGACACGGATATTTATTTTCTTTTAATCTGATTATCTATTAAATCTTTGGTAGGAATTCCAAACTCAGTTGCTAATAAGTGAAACAACTCCTTTTCATTGTCAATCTTTCTAAACTCCTTCCCTCTCCTATCCTTAATGGTTAATCTATCATTGAAAATAGATATTCTACCTTCTGGTGTTGCTTTAGTACACATCAAATTCATTTTAAAATAGCCATCTTCTTTTATTTGTTTTAGCTGACATTGTTCCTCAAAATTATTTAGCTCCTCTTCTTCAAAACTGAAAATATACTGCTTGGTAAAATGTTCCCCATCTTCTGATTGCAGTAACATCCACTGTTTTTCATTATAGGCTTCAAATTTATAATAATCATGAATATCCTTTTGCACCACATCCAATTTAAGTGCTTTAGGTAATACAAAGGAATCTCCACCAAAACCAACATCTACTAACCATCTCTCCTGACTGCCGTTAGGCACGTTCTCCAAATCAACAATCAAAGCCGCATGGTCATACTGATGTCCAATCACCCCATTTTTATCAATTACACTGGCAGCAATTAAGGTTGTCTTAAAACCTATCTCCTTTAACAGTTCTCTAAATAAACCATTTAATTCATAACAAAATCCGCCTCGCTGATTAGTCACTACTTTTTCATATAAATCATTAGTTCTTAATACGATGGGTATATCATAATGAATATTTAAATCCTCAAAAGGGACGTGGTAGAGATGTGCTTGGTGGAGTTGGAATAGGGTTTCCTTGTCCGCTTTTATGGGCTTTTGGTAGTTGATTCTTTTTAGGTAGGATTGGGTGTTCATATTTTACTAATCTATTACTGTTACAAAATAGTCGCATTCGCTTATCAATCTTAATGCTATTTTATTGTAGAAGAGCTAATACTCCAACTTCTTGCATAAATAACACAAACTGCAATAATACTCCAATATTTTGAAAAAATAGTATAACCAATAAAGTAGGTTCTATACTCATCTTTACAACATCCATTTGCAATAAACATTTCTCCGTAAATGGAAACTCTAATCATTT
>CAYMSC010000059.1:0-6211 GCA_964392805.1 uncultured Saprospiraceae bacterium | reverse complement strand
TTACAACATCCATTTGCAATAAACATTTCTCCGTAAATGGAAACTCTAATCATTTGGTCAAAGGGAAAATTATCCCCTAGCTAAGGCATCAGTGGCTGTCAATTGGCGAGACTAATCTATTTTTTCACTTAAGGGCTTAGGAAAATAATAGCCTACCCCCTAAAAACAATTTAAGATGAACAAACTACAAATTTCCAATAGCATAATAGAAGAAGATGCTACGAATGTATAATTTGGTTTTTCTTGGGCGAGGGTATCTGTTGATGCAATCGCTCAAGTTTCACTTTTTGAATTTGATTTAAAATCCACCATTTTGCCCCCAAATCTTCTGCTTGTTCTACTTCCTTATAAAAGGTATTTAATTTAACAATAGACGCTTTGCTATGAATCAGTTTGGCAAGCTATACCGAAAACTCAAAGCAATTACAGGAAAATCTACTGCGATTTATATCCGATTTATCAGATTGAAAAAAGCAAAAGAGTTAATTTCAGAAACGGAGAAAACCATTTCCGAAATTGCCTATGAAGTAGGTTTTAAAGACCTTGCTTATTTTAGTCGATGTTTTTCTGAATTGTTTGGAGTGAGTCCCAGCCAATTAAGAAAGTAATTTCTTAAGCATTTCTATAACTATAGGCAGAATAGCTCGCTAAAAACCATATTTATTTTCACTTTTAGCGAGTTATTTTTTTAATAACTCGCTAAAAGTGAGTAAATTTATAACTTTTAGCGAGCTATTAACATAAAGCAATGAAAGAACAATTAATTGGGCGGAAGAAAGAACAAGAAATATTACAAAAAGCTTTAGTTTCAAATGCACCAGAAATGGTTGCAATTATAGGAAGAAGAAGAGTTGGTAAAACCTTTCTAGTGCGTACTGCCTACGCTAAGCAATTAGTTTTTGAAATAACAGGGCTTCAAAATGCTACGAAAGCAGAACAATTACAGAACTTTGCGCTTCGATTAAATAATTATGCTAAACCTATTATTCCTATTCAACCAACTTCCAATTGGTTAGATGCCTTTCAAATGCTCATTAATTTCTTAGAAACAAAAATTGGAAAAGAAAAAATAGTTGTGTTTCTAGACGAGCTACCTTGGTTAGCAACTAAAAAGTCAGGCTTCTTAAAAGCTTTGGGCTTTTTTTGGAATAGTTGGGCATCTCAAAAAAATATCATAATTGTCATTTGCGGTTCGGCTGCTTCTTGGATGATACAAAAAGTCGTTAGGCACAAAGGAGGTTTGCATAATCGCATAACTAGACGTATCTATTTAAAAGCCTTTAGCCTATTAGAAACAAAGTTATTTCTGCATAGCAAACAAATCAATATGAATCATTATCAAATATTACAGATTTATATGGCTATGGGCGGAATTCCTCATTATTTAAAAGAAATAGAAAAAGGAAAAAGTGCTATTCAAAATATAGATGATATATGTTTCTCAAAAAATGGTTTATTACAAGATGAATTTTCATCTCTATATCTAGCTCTTTTTGAAAATGCAGAAGAATACATCAAAATAATTAGAGTACTAGCTAAGAAAAAACAAGGATTGACTCGGCAAGAAATCATTAAAAACGGTAAATTACCTAATGGCGGAGGGACAACTAAAATATTAGAAGAATTAGTAAGCTCAGGCTTTCTTACCAATTATTATGCTTTCGGTAATAAAAAGAAAGAAATGCGCTATCGCTTATCAGATGAATATTCACTCTTCTATTTAAAATTTATAGAAAACAAAAGAAATGATGGAAATGGAACATGGAAACGATTAAGTCAAACTCAAACTTGGAAAAGCTGGAGTGGCTATTCATTTGAAAGTATCT
Source organism: uncultured Saprospiraceae bacterium (assembly GCA_964392805.1). Taxonomy (GTDB): domain Bacteria; phylum Bacteroidota; class Bacteroidia; order Chitinophagales; family Saprospiraceae; genus JAFMDF01. The sequence continues at coordinate 4,385 of CAYMSC010000059.1, read as the reverse complement.
GTTTAAAACACACCTCACAAATTAAAGAAGCCCTTAGAATTGGAGGTATTTATTCTGAAGCATCTGTTTATAATAAAAAAGGAACAACTGATATACCAGGTTGCCAAATTGATTTATTAATTGATAGAAATGACCAAGTCATCAATCTTTTTGAACTAAAATTTTATAAAGAAGATTTCCTTATTTCTAAAGATTACGCAAGTAAATTACGACAAAAAATTGCCTTGTTCAAAGCTGGAACTAAAACAAAAAAGCAATTATTTCTAAACCTATTAACAACTTTTCCCGTCATTGAAAATCAATATAGCAGGGGACTAATCGACCAATTTTTCACCATGGATATTTTATTTAAGGATTAATCAATATTTACACAAACTATTATCCACCTTCACAAAATACTCTTTATAATTTTTCGCTTGCTTATCCATACACCCCTTCAAATCCAAAATCTCCACATTTTTAAAATCTATCGGATGGCTCTCTGCTTGCAAAGCAATATATCCGACTTTGATTAATTCATCTGCTCTTTGGATAAAGTCAGAGGCATTTTCTACATGGGCAGATTCCCAATTTAATGGATTCTTTTTCGAGATATATTCCGCATCTAATCTTGGATGCTCATAAACCATAACTGTATCTCCTTCCACAATATGTATCCAAGTGGAATCGCCTAGAACAATCGCTTCTACATTCACCCATTGGTCTCCGTCATAAGTCTTTGAGGAAGAACTATAGCAATGGTCTTTTATCACTTTTCCATCAATTTCAAAATAAGTACCCGGTGTACAAATATTAGCAGTTGTTCTTGCCTTCCCATCACTCAATCCGCCTAATAATTGCAATTCTACTGAAACTGGAAAATGTTGGTCTTTGCCTAAACTAGCGGGTGATTGCGAATGAAACATCACGCCGCTATTTCGTACATTCCAAGGAGCTCCCCCTCGTGTTTGTTCTCCTGTAAACCGATAAGCAAAACGCATTTTATAATAGTCCATCGGTTTTTCGTAATACATATGCCCAAACTTATTGTCAAATTTTTCATACTCGTCATACTTAATCCGTAACATATCGTCTTCTACCACAAAGGTATTTTTATAATTGTCATCAATCTCATATCCTGCAATATGAATATCCCAACCCGTCAAATCTTTGCCATTAAACATTGGTTGCCATGCTTCTTTTTGGGGGTCATTTTCATTTAATCGAGCTAACCAATCCGCTAGTCTATCTGTCCAAGTTTGCAAATAGCCCATTCCAACGCCCAATCCAAATCCATGTCCTCCTTCAGGATAAACGTGCAATTCCCCTTCCACGCCTTTATCTTTTAAGGCTTGATAAAACACCAAACTATTTTCGACAGGTACTGCATCATCATCACCAGCATGAATCAGAAAAGTAGGAGGGGCATCCATCCCGACTTGCAGTTCAGTAGAATAATGTTTGACCAATGCTTCATCGGCATCTTCTCCAACCAAAGCCTCTTTTGACCCTTTGTGAATAAAATCAGCGGTCGTACTAATCACAGGATAAACCAATGCCATAAAATCGGGTCGACTGGAAATTTGGTCAATTGGGTCCGCTGCATCTTTTAACCCATAATCAAAATGGGTGCCGAGCGTGGACGCTAAATGCCCTCCTGCCGAAAAGCCCATTATCCCTACTTGGTCTGCATCAATATTCCAATCTTTGGCATGGTGTCGGACTAACCGTATCGCTCGTTTTGCGTCCAATAAAGGCGATTTATGAGGTATTATTTGGCTTTCAGATTTTGGCAATCTAGATTTCAAAACGATTCCTGCTATGCCTTTTGAATTTAACCATCTTGCTACATCTGTTCCTTCCCAATCATAGGCTAATCCATAGTAACCTCCTCCTGGACAGATAATTACCGCCTGCCCAGTCGCATTTCTTGGGGTAGGTAAATAAACATCTATTAATGGGGTTTGCACGGTGGTAATCCAAAGGATGCCTCCGTCTGTATAGTGCTTTTCTTCTTCGGCTGTTTTTTGAAAATTGGGGATATTTCCATCTTCCCAGAGATTTAATTGATGGTCTTGGCCATTCGCTAAAATGGATAAAAATAGTAGAGTGGTTAAAGTGATATATTTCATCATGTTTTTATTTTTACAACAAAATAACGCAAGCTAATTAATCGAGTAATTTAATTATCTTAGATAACGAAATTAAAAAACGTTGCTTAAAATTTCTATTAATTGGCATAAAATAAAACAAAATAAGAACTATAGAGTATTTTAAAACTTTGTAGCTTTACGCAAATATTATTGACTATACTATTAGACGATACACTTCCGAAGGTGTGACCTCTACTATATATAAACATCACCATAACTCCATAACTATGACCCGACTTACTACACTAGGAGAATTTATTATTAAAAACCAAGCAGATTTCCCTTACCCCAAAGGAGAACTCAATCGTTTAATGAGTTCTATCAAACTCGCTTCGAAGGTAATGAATAGCCAAATTAATAAAGCGGGGTTGGTAGATGATATTATAGGAAATGTTGGCAGAGAGAATGTTCAAGGAGAAATCCAAAAAAAATTAGACGTCTACGCCAATGAGCTTTTTATTAATGCGCTAAAAGCAAGAAATGAAGTTTGTGGTATTGCTTCTGAGGAAGTGGAAAAAACCGTTATTTTTGAAAACGAGGAAGGCAAGAATGGAAAATATGTAATTTCAATAGACCCTATTGATGGTTCTTCAAATATAGAGGTCAATGTATCCATCGGAACTGTTTTTGCCATTTATCGAAGAGTTACCCCTATTGGAACACCCGCTCAACAAGCGGATTTCCTCCAACCTGGGCGACAACAATTGGTTGCAGGCTACGTCATTTTCGGTTCTTCTACGATGCTCGTTTTCACAATGGGGAATGGCGTAAATGGGTTTACTTATGACCCAAGTGTTGGTGTTTTCTATTTATCTCACCCCAATATTACTGTCCCCGCTACAAGCGATAATTATAGTATTAACGAAGGAAATACGGCTTATTTCACAGAAAACATGAAGCAATATTTGGCATACTGCAAAAGCGTAGACAAAGCAAGCAATCGTCCTTACACTGCTCGTTACATTGGTTCCATGATTGCTGATTTGCACAGAATTTTCCTTAAAGGTGGCATTTATATTTATCCAAATTCAAGTAAAGCAAAAAACGGTAAATTGAGATTACTTTATGAATGTAATCCAATGGCATTTTTGATGGAACAAGCTGGCGGAAAAGCCTCAGATGGGCAAAATGCCATTTTAGACATTCAACCTGAAGAAATTCATCAGCGTGTCCCGTTTTTTATCGGTTCTAAAAAAATGGTGGAAAAGGCAGAAGAGATACTTGCAGCTACAAATCCTCAAACATCGCCACTACCCTAGTCCAACCTGCACTACCGCCCTTTACCTTGACGGGAAAACAACTGACTTTAAAGCCAAAGGGCCTTGGCAATAAATCTAAATTGGCTAGTTTTTCAATTTGGCAATACTCCGCCTCCTTGCCTACTCTATGGGCTTCCCAAATAATAGATTTATCACCTGTTGCTTTAAAGCGTTCTTTTTGTGCCCAAAATGGTTGGTCCCAGCCCCAGGTGTCAATGCCCATAACTTTGATGCCTTGGTTAATTAACCAGCGTGTTGCTTCTGCACTGACGCCTGCGCCCGAATTAAAATATTCCGCTTTGCCCCATATTTTATCCGTCCCCGTTTGAATCAAGACAATATCTCTTTCTTTGAGAGTATACTCTATTTTTTGGAGGGCTGCTTTTATATCAGCGGTTGAAATAACTCCACCTTGCTCCTTATGTCGCAAATCTAAAACGACGCCGTCCCCATAAAACCATTCTAATGGTAATTCATCGATGGTCCTTGCCTTTTTCCCTTCGCTTGTTGGATAATAATGCCAAGGCGCATCGACGTGTGTTCCTGCATGTGTAATTAAACTTATCTTTTCATTGGCCCAGCCTAATCCATCCAAATCATCGACCGTCGCATCAAAGAAGGAGGCCATTTGGGCAGCGCTGTCTTCATGCTTTTGATGTTCGATGGTAACGGGTAAAGGCTCACTTGGGCTATCTTCTAAAGGAACGTTGAGGTCAAAGAATTTCATGATTGTGATTTAAATTTTAATAGGTTTCTATCGCCTAAATTTTGCTCATCCCCAATTTAGGGTGAATGTAGCTTAGGCATTCCTGCCTGAGTAGCTACTCTGCTCAGGCAGGAATGCCTAAGCTACATTTAACTTCACCTCATTCTGGTGATGAGCGCTAAATTTACAACAAAAAAAATTCAATCCGATTAGACTGTATGGGAAATAATTATTTTTTTCATAAACAAGGTAGGGTAAAATTAAACATGCCTGTTCTATTCATAAACA
>CAYMSC010000058.1:0-20270 GCA_964392805.1 uncultured Saprospiraceae bacterium | reverse complement strand
CAAATACAATCTTCCGATACTTAACAATCCCTTTAGCTAAACAATACTGCTTCCCCTTCCCACCAATCCAAGACCTAAAATAAGCAGACTTACGAGGGGATAAATCATAAACCCATCGAAAAGAATTAACTAACAATCGAATCCATTTATGCTTGAGCGTATTATTATGCATGTAAGGCGTGAGGTCTTCCTGTTCAATGATTTTTAGGCCAAAGCGAACAGCGATTTCGGAGAGTGCTTGGTTAGTCAATAAGCTTTCTACCATCCAGCCATATTTAAAATCGGCTATGGCTTTTTTTGCTTTTGAATTTAAATTATCAAAATCAATGTCATCATTTAGAAAATCATCAATGAGGACTAGCTTTCCACCTTTCTTTAAAGATTTGGCAACTTGTTGAAAGTAATCTTTAGCGATGGGTGCATGGGCAAAAGCTTCGATGGAAAAAGCGATGTCAAATTGGGGTAGGGTAGTAGGAAGGTTAGCGAAATCTGCTTCTAGAAAATGAAACTGTTTACTTGCTGCTTCTTTTCGAAAGTGCTTGCCCCTTTCTTTTTTAGCAATCTCAATTTGAGTGGCACTAATAGAAACACCATAATAAGTAATTGTTTCGGGTAGTTTTTTTGCTAAATAAAAAAGGCTACTACCAACTCCACAACCTAAATCAATTATATTTAAATCCTCCTTTTTAGGATAGGATTTAATGACTTGCAATATCAATTCATTTGCATAATACAAAGCTTGCGAATAGGTGAAATTGGCTTCCTTCCAAAGCGGTTGGTGAATACTTTTGGTAGCGGCATCTCGACCGAATTGCAGGAATTTTCTAGTATTACTTTCGTAATAATTTTTGACAGTATTATCAGCATTCATAAATGAGTGACATCAAGTAATAATTTTGCAAGAATAAGCGAAATTTAGGTAGGAGTTTTTCAAATTAGCCGAAATAGAGCAAAAGGTCTTTCTGATTACCGTATTTAAAATCAAAAGGGCTGTCTCATAAGTCCTACCAAGTGTAAAAATAAAAATTCGTACAAATATAACTATCAATTTAGAACGAATAATATTTTTTATTTGGTAAAGGAAAATCTATATTTCCCGTCTTTTGAGACAGCCTCTTATGATTGTAGGGTAATCGAACTACTTATAAATTTAAGCGGGTCCCATTGCACCAATAATTGCACCCATTGCTGTTAGGGTAACTATCCAATATCCGACATTGATGGCAATGGTTTTAAAATTCAACTGTTCAGGCATAATCGTAACTAAAGCATCCCCTTCTTTTACGGTTTCTCCAATTCCTTTTTTTAAATTATGTTAGATTGATAATCAATAGAAATTTAAACATGCTTGTAGTTTAAACAAGGCAATATTAGTGTTAATGAATTTGTAATTATTTTGTTATTTGTTCTGAGTGTTCTAGTTTATCAATCAATTTAAAAACAAAGAAATTAAGCATCTCATCCAATTCGCTCATATCACCATCCTTCATTTTTAAATCAGTCAATTTAGGAAGATGTTCTGCAAGATACATTTGATTATTTGCCATTTCTAATAGGTTGCTAGCTAATGTTTTAGGGTAGGGGAAGTCGGGATTAACTGCTAAAATAATATTGGCAATTTTTTGTCCCAATGCTTTGTAGGGCGTAAAATATCCCATTTCATTTTCTTTGTCTACTTGATTGATATGATACGCTTTTATACCTTCTTTGACTACGATATTATGTAATAAGTCTCGGTCAATGTATTCTGCGGGCGTTGCCAACCGAATCGTATCGATAATAGTTTTTATTGTTATTTTTAATCTTTTTCTTGGGTCATCGATATTCATGGCATTAAAATCAATTCTAAATCTGACCCATTCCCAATACCACGAAACTAAATATACTAGTAAAGCATGTTTGTTCTCAAAATAGCGATAAATAGAAGCTTCCGTTGAGCTCATTTTATCTGCTAGTTTTCTAAAAGTAAAATTTTCAATACCAATCTCGTCAATCAACTGAATACCATATTGGATAATTTTCTTACCTAATTTGGTTTCCTGCGGGTCTCTTAAATAAAGATTTGAGTTTACTTTTATTTGAACAGAAACAGCCATAATTGAACCAGTCATTCACTTAAATTTTATAAAGTTAAAAGAAATGATAGTTTTACTATAATTAAATGTCAAAAAAATATCAATTGATAGAGGTTTCCCTATGCTTTTGATAGTGGGAGCAAGGATAAAGATTGAGTGACAGCTACATTTAATTTCCACACTTAATCTTGAAAAAATAGTTGGCTCTTTTATAGTAATGGTTTATTGAAGAACATTACTTTTTCTAAATAAATTTAAATCGAGTGCCGAGAATAGCCATTTTTCAACGGCTATTCTATAATCTTGCACTAGATTTTAAAGGATTTTATTGGAGTTTTATGGAATACCTATTAAACTATTTTTGCTTGTAACTTACCATCCTTTTAGCTAGAAACAGACAAAGTTCGCTCGAATGTTTTTACAGGATTTTCTTTTATGCCTTTGTATTTTCGCTTGATTAATTCTACCTCAATGTCTCTAAATTGTGCTCCTTCGATAAAATCATCAATGATTTCGTTCACGTCATGTTCGATTTCTACACATCGACTAGCATCAATAATAACCTTTGTGTTATTAGGCATATTATTTAATGTCTTCAAGATATTTGCCTTATTCAAGAAAGTAACATCTTCAGATAATTCTAATCGAATAACTTTCCCTTCAGCAGTCTCATTAACATCCAACATGTAAGGCTTTTGGTAATTTTTGTAAAGCACATAAAAAATTGCAACAACCATTCCTAAACCAATTCCCATTAATAAGTCGGTGAAAACAATACCTAAAATTGTTACCATAAAAGGTATGAAGTATTCTTTTCCAGCACTATACATTTCTTTGAACAAAGCAGGTTTAGCTAGTTTATAACCTACTAAGAAAAGAATAGCTGCTAAACTAGCTAATGGAATTAAGTTCAAAATATTAGGAATTAACATAGCACTTGCAATCAACAAAATACCATGAAAAATTGCGGATGCTTTGGTTTTTCCACCAGATTGAATATTGGTTGAACTTCTGACAATTACCTGTGTAATTGGTAAACCACCAATCATCCCAGAAATAATATTCCCGATACCTTGTGCCTTTAGCTCTAAATTTGCTGGACTCACTCGCTTATAAGGGTCCAGTTTGTCCGTAGCTTCTAAGCATAAAAGCGTTTCTAAACTAGCAACCACCGCTATGGTAATTCCTGTAATATATATCGCAGGATTTGTCAACTGACTAAAATCTGGAAAAGTAAATTGGCTAAAAAATCCAGATAATGAATCTGCCACAGGAATAGAAACCATTTGTTCTGCCTTCAAAGCATAAGGCGTTGTTTGTATGATTAAACCTAGTACTATCGCACTTACCACTGCAACTAGAGGTCCTTGTAAAATTTTGGTAAAACCTTTAGCTTTCATAAAAGGCTGTTCCCAAAGAATCAAGATAGCCATAGAAACAAGCGTGATAAATAAGGCTCCTGGGCTAATCGCGTGGAACATATAGTACAACTCTGAAAAAGTATTGTGTCCATCAGGATTATTAAAAGCTAAACTGCCTTCGTAGTCCTTATCGTAACCAACTGCATGAGGAATTTGCTTCAAAATGATAATAATCCCGATACCCGCTAACATTCCTTTAATCACAGAAGAAGGAAAATAATAGCCAATGATACCTGCTTTTAAAAAACCTAAGATTAATTGAATAATACCTCCGATGACCACTGCCATCAAAAATATTTCATAAGCACCTAAATCTTGAATAGCAGTTAATACGATAACCGCTAATCCTGCTGCTGGACCACTTACCCCTAATTGGGAACCACTTATTGCGCCAACGACAATACCACCAACAATACCAGCAATAATACCTGAGAAAAGTGGAGCACCTGATGCCAACGCAATACCCAGACATAAAGGCATAGCTACTAAAAAGACGACCAAACTTGCTGGTAAGTCATCCTTTAAATTGGTGAAAACTCCTTTTTTTACATTATTTAATTCGTTCATAAATACAGTTAATTTAATTGATTTACAATCTTGGTTATATTAGATAGTTTAGTTTTGCTTAGTAAATACTTTGCTTTTTACAAAAAAAAATTAAATGTCGTTGAATAGTCATTTAACTTTACAAAATAATAGTAAAACTATTATGTTGTTGCAAAAAAATACTACAGCATTTATTACTGTAGTTGCATTATCTATATAACCTCCTAGTTTTTTGATACTTTTATCAAATAATTACCTCACTAATAACTATGTATTCCAAATATTGTTCAAAATATTTCAAATTTTTTAATTTGCTTGCAAAAATAATAGTAAAGCTATTATAAATACAAGGCTTTTTTAAAAATATTTTATTAAAACTGTCTTTTTTGTGTCAAAAAGTAGTTATTAAAGCTTTAAATCTTCTACAACCTCCTCCCAAAGTCGCAAGCACTTAGGTGAAAACATTCCCATATGTGCAATCTTCTCTACCCCATAATCTTCAGGCTTTAAAATAACTACTTCCAAGTCAGTGCTAGCAAAATCAGTTTTGTAAAAGGGAATACTACGTTCCGAAGCGATGTGATCATCAGATGTGAAATACGCTTTGGTAGGCACTTTGACATGATGGTAGAAATGTTGAATGCCTTTATTGTCCATAATTTTATAATGCGGTAAGCGACGAATACCCCAAGACCACCAATCCCATGTCACCCCTTTGGGCCAATCATGCCCCAAGTTGAGTCGACTGGCAGGAAAATAACCAACTATAAGTGCCATTAAGGGAAATACGGTCGCCCAAAGAACCCCCATCTTCCATCTACCTTTAGGGGCGTTGTTTTGCCAATTGCCATAGGATGGAACAAAAGTGATTACTTTGTCTATTTGATTGATATTATCTGCTAAGCCAATAATTTGCCCTCCCATGCTATGTCCTATGATATAGCGTTTGTTTGTTGGATATTTTTCAACCATCCAATCAATTACTGCGGGAATGTCTAGTTGTCCCCAATCGACAATGGAGGCTTTAAAACCTTTTAAATTGTCTGGACCAGATTTTCCAACTCCTCGATAATCATAGATTAAAACATCATAATTTTTTTGGGCGAGCCAATGAGCAAATCGGAAATAGCGTTTTTGTGCTATACAAGTTCCCGAATTAATAACGACGATGCCTTTGGGCATTTTGTTTTTCCAGTAGGTGGCTGCTAGAGGGTATTGGTCTCTAGCTTTTAGGTGGAGAGGTTGGCCGATGGTTTCCATTTAGCAATGATAGGGAATTATTGATAAGTAAATAAGATTTTTATTTTTTGATTCCGTATAGCTATCGGAATCAAAAAATCAATCCTGTTTTACCAACTGAGTACTAGATACCACATTTCCATTTTCAACAAGCTGCAAAAAGTAATTTCCCGCGGTCCAATTATTAGTAGGAATAGTCAATTGATTAAACCCTTGAGTAACCGACCAAGCTTGCTTATAAACAGTTTGACCTAATAAATTAACGACATTTAATTGTAATTTTTGGATAGACTCCGCTTCATAAGTTAATTGAAACTGGTCTAGGAAAGGCTGTGGGCTGATAGCTATTTCAGTAATTCTTACAGCTTCTGCGACTATTAAATTATTTCGAGCTTCAGCAGGTTGTTCTACAATTGGTGCAGATGGCACTATCTCCATTCTAGTCGAACCATCAACTTCTGAAAAGGCAATAGTCTGTTCCGTTCCATCACAAATAACGGTTAACTCATTTTTGGCACTATTCCATTTTGTAGTGGGTAATGCTTCGCCGTCCATGAATGGAAAGAGGAGATATTTAAAATTTGCTATCGTATCATTTGTTTCGATGATTAGTTTATTGACGGTGCTATTTCCATTGACTTCCGAAGGAATTGTTACTAAAGTTGCAGGCGTATTATTATCGCAGGTCGTAGGGGCAATTCTCGCCAAAAAATCACTACCTGCTTGGACATGAAAACCCGCTTTTAAAGTGATGGATTGTCCCGCTATGTATTGCACATCATCTGCAGTTGGAATGATAGCAGTAGATTCAATCGTGTTTCCAGCTCGATTTTCGCCACTAAACGTTTTTGTGCCTGTGATTAAATCATCCACACATTGTCCTGTGTTATTTAATACTCGGACTAATAGTTTTCGATTGCCATCCGCTTCTTCCAAAATCACATCGTTTCGATAATTATCAGCTTGCAAATTAACATCAGTACTGCTCAACGTTAAATCTTGTGCCAGTTGCAAAGCAGATTTATAATTATGAATTTCACTATCTTTTTGCACATCGTCTGCAATAAGCACAAAAGGTTTGCATTCTTTGAACATCGCCGCCGTCCGATAGACTTTTTGCATAGGATTATAAGGACGTTTGATTAAGCGTTCTAGTTGCCCAGGATTATTCCAATGTCCAAAATCATAAAAAGGTAATTCGTGGAAAAATTCATTGCCTTGTTGATAGCGGAATTCATTCCAAGTTTCGGTGACTGCTTCCCAATTACCGGTACCTAACCAAGAGTGGTCAGTATCAGGCGTTCTGCCTTGCCATTCCCATTCCCATGAATAGGCATAAGTGGCATCGCCTGAAATAGTTGCCATATTATCCGTTTCTTGAAAGTGCATCAATCGACCTGGTTGACGTGCTTTAGCCCCATCTCTAGCGGTGATTTTTATTCCTAAATCATCGACTAAAATACAACTGTGAAACTTCGTTTCTTGAAAATGAGAACCATAAGTATAGCGCAACCAAATTCTACCCAAGCCACTCAAGGCAATATTATTTCTATCACCATTGGTATGTCCGCCCATATCTTGCCGAGCGTGAAAATGGAGCATTAAATCGTCTTGGGTAAAACCACTTCTAAGAATAGCCAATCCTCTTTCTGGACCTAAAAAACTTTCGTTGTTTAAAGCAGCAGCATTTTGCGTTTCCCAATCATTGGAAGTATCGTAATCCAGCGCAAAAATGCCTGCTAAAAGTAGGTAATTATGATAACCACTCGTGGCAGGAAACATCGTTTGATAGACATAGCCAGTTGAATTATACAAGTAGCTTCCGCCAATATAATTTCGCCACATAAAATCTACTCCTGCATCATTGGGATAAGCCCATTTCAGACCAATCGCATCACTGGCATTAAATTTATAGCCACCAACGATATTCCCCCAACCAGAACCTCCCCACACATCTGTTCCTGTAAAGGCATAGCCATAAGGTTGGGTGATGGCAGGTAAAAAATTACTGCCATAAGCTTTTAAATGTGGATGTCCTAAAAGACTATAACCTCTTCTTGCCGCAGCCACTAAACTGGTCACCATTTGGTAATTTTTACCCAAACCTTCATAGCCTGCACCCGAATCATACCAACCGTGATTTAAAAAATTACGATAAGTCCGCATGTATTTTTTGGTTAATTCAGGTTTATATCCTGTTTCGCCTTCAATGGCAAAATTCATAATGAGTTGAAAAGAATTTAAACCAACCCAGTTACTGTAAGTTGAATAATAATTTAAGTCGCCGCCATAAATTGGGTCATCCCAAATTAATTTCGCCAAAGCAGCCCGCACTTTATCTTGCTGAGTCGTTGTCATGCTATTATAATTTAAGTCATAACAAGTCGCCATATGGGGTCCGCCAAAAAAGTGATAATTATCAGGATATAACTCAGGAGAATCAATAACTAAATCTGACCAGTAGCTCATAGCTTTCGCCAAATTAGTAGCTCGGTTATTATAACTCAGACCTGTATCGCTATCTGTTTCACCTGCCATAACATAGCATTCAAAAGCCTCCAAAACCATAATAGATGCCAATAAATACCGCCTTTTATTATCGACTCCATCCAAAGCAGTCGGGTCTTCCGCTATCAATTTATCATAAATCGCTTTAGAATCCCATTTACCTACATTGTCAATACGAGCATTGCCAAAATCATCCACCGCATAGTCGGCACTTCTATTATAACCCGCATTTCCGAAAAGTAATAACGTTGTATAGGCATGTAACTGTTTAAAAGCCTGTTGTCCCGAAGTGGTATTTTGTAAGCGGTTTTTGATAGCCGCATGGTCTTCTGGATTAAAATAAATTCTTGGATGTATACCTGCTGCGGGTGCATGCGACAAGGAACGAGTACCCGTGAAATCTTGCACTAAATTATCATTGCCAAAAGTAGCGGGGTCGTAATCCTCCCAAGCGTAGGTATAGCCACCCGTTTGGGATAATTCGTTGACAAATATTTTGAGGGTATCATAAACTGTTATCACTCCGTCATCCGCACCTAAACGCAATTCATAAATACCGCCTGTTGAAAAGGCTGCAGTAGTTATCGGTGCATTTGCATTGCCAAAACTAATGGAACCACTCCCACTTACTTTTTCCCATAAAGTGGTCAATGCATTGGGATAATTATCTGAATCAATAGCACTTCCATTAAGATTGACGCTATTGGTGGGTAAGTTAATTACTTGGTTATTACCTGCATCAACAGTTGGTGGGCTATTGCCTAAGTTGATAATAATAGAATCTTTGACAGTATAATCGCCATCCGTTACCGTAATTTCTAATTCATAAGTATCGGCTTGAGAAAAATTGATAGCGGTGGTGCCACTATTATCTGGCGAAAAAGTAACTGTTCCAGCACCCGATAATTTAGCCCAACTAACCGTTAAAGCAGCAGGCGGATTGGGATAGCCATCATCAGCAATATTCGCCACCATATTAAACGGTAAAGTATTCGGATTGATAATCGTATCATTGCCAAGACTAACAGTTGGTGATAAATTACTAAAAGCATAGCCTCCATTTTGGTGTAAAGTGGTGACTTCTGCTGCGGTAATAGCTTGAGTAAAAATAATATAGTCATCCAATTTGCCGGGGAATCCATTAGAAGTATTGCTTCTTGCACCAATCTTTAAAGTTTGCCCCGTATTATTAAAACTACTGCTAACGGTTTCTGATTGGGTATAAGCTAGATTACCATCAATGTATAACTTGAAATTATCAGTTGTTGCTGTAAAGTCTAAGGTAAGGACAAAATGATGCCATTGACCATCCAATACATTATCCCCTTGTTGAGTATTAAGCGTATAAGCTTCATTGCCTAATCTAAATTGAAGGGTGCCTATCCCACTACTTTGTCCCGTTAAAATATCAATCACATTCCCCATGCCTGTCAAGCGCAAATTAGCATCATTATTATACGTATGATTTGCCCAAAAACCGATGCTTAGGCCGTCCGTATTTGTAAGGTCTCCCAATGATTCTAGCGTGGCATTTGTGGCGACTTCTACATTCGCATCCACATTGGCAAAATCCCAAGCATTAGTAGAAAAAGCAGCAGCAGCACTTGTTATTGTAGGTAATCCATTTTCTTGTCGAATGATTAATCCCGTCGTATTCGTCGTTGCATCTTCCACCACCAAACTAGCTATTGGAGTCTGGTCCAAAGGGTAAAATAGCGTGGCTCTAGTTTGAGAAAAAAGGGAATAGCTCAATAAAATAGCTGATACAAAGGTGGTTAATCTTAGCATAATTGTGATTGTGTTTCAATAATATGTGGGCGGATTTTTGTGAATTGGATTTAGAATCTGAGTGTGTTCTATTCACATTTTTGGTAGTCTATTAATCGCCATAACAAAGATAGTTTTTTATAGCTATCAAAATCACTATTTTATAGATAACGTCGTAGTTTTTATACTATTTGTGTTTTTTTGTTATAGTTTTTGCACTAAAAAAGTTTAGGAAATATCTCCACCATTTAAATACAAAGCTAAACCAAGCACCCCTGCTACTATCCACCAACGATAAGCTAACCAAAGAATCCATACATATACCGCAATCAATTCAAAAATATTCATCGCAAACCATTCGGTGTGCCCTGACTTAAAAAAGTCATTATTGACCGATTGTAGTCGACGGTCAGGGTCTTTAGAAATACCAATTTTGATGTGCATTTGCATCCATTTAAAACGGAAAACATTTTTGGTGAGTCGAAATCTAGATTTATCAAAATAGCTATGCAGTCGCTTTTCAATTTTAGCAGCATTCCACATTTTCCTTTTGAGAATAATGGTGGCTTCTGCTTTGGCGCAGCGACGGAATAGGTAGATGTATTTGAATTCTTTTAACAGGATGATGAGATTTTAGAAAGCTCTCCCTTTTATAGAGTCGAGCAGGTTAATAAGAAATGGCATTAGGCTGCCTTTTTTTCCATAGCTGGAATGGGAATTTGATAATTTTCTTCTAACATTTCATAAAGATTTTTAATGTATTTTTTTTTAAGGTGTTCGTATTGTCTAACACCTAATTCATCATTTCCTTCCTTAGCCATGTTTATCATTTCATTAATTGTATCTATTAATGATAATTGATGAGCTACTTTAGCTTCTCGTTTTACAATATCTTTTCCCATATTAGGGCAAACGAAAAGTCAAAATTGTAATGTGTAATTCATTGAAAAAACTAGGAGCGATGTTTGAAGATTGCATCTTCAAACCAATATTTCAAAAGTTTTCAACTTTTATCAGTCGTTTACATATTATAAAAACGACTTTTCGTTCGCCCTATCCCATATTATTTTTCAAATTCCTTTGAAGTTAACTTCATTACGTGTCTTCCTATATAACCTTGACCATTTTTCTTTATAGGCAGAAGTTTCCACAAAATTTGGATGATATTCTGGATAATCCCTTACAAGATACGAATCTATCCCTTCATCTTCCAATGAAAAAGACCAAAATTTGTCCAAAACCTTATTTCCTCTCTTCTCATAAACTTCCTAATCCAAAAAAGTAACCATATCAATATCTTTCGGATTTTCCTTTTGCGTCACAAAACTTCCATTAATCCATTGTTCAAAAAACGGAAATACCTCATCTTGAAAACGATAAATATAACGTAAATAGTTTTCAAACAAACGTTTTCTGGTTGTTGAATTAGGAAAAGCTGTCACAAAATAAGTTTCAAAAGTGGTCAAATCCACTTCTATCACTTTATAAGGTGTGAGGTTTCCGTATTCATCAAAGTTTAAATGGGTAGTTAACATAGTTCTTATTTTCTCTAAATTGGCTTAAAAATACAAAATTTTGTTTTAATATTTAAAATTAAAACACATTTTGATTATAAAAAATAATCATTTATATTTTTTTTCTGCGGTTTAAATGCACTAAAAAAAAGACAATTTTCTATATTCACGCTTTATTTAATACCTATGAAAAAATAAGTCTGTCATTTTGTTTTAGACGGATTTATTTTTTATCATCATTAATGTCTGACAAATCGAAAAACGTAAAACATGTCTGATAAAAATCTGCAAGAATATTGGCAAAAGAACCTGCGCCTACTCGGTGTGCTATTAGCTATTTGGTTCTTTGTCTCCTACGGCTGCGGCATCATTTTCGCCGACTATCTCAATCAATTTAAACTTGGTGGTTATAAATTAGGTTTTTGGTTTGCCCAACAAGGGGCTATCTATGTCTTTGTAGTTATCATCTTCGTTTATGTGAATCGCATGAATAAGTTGGATAAGGAGTATGGGGTTGATGAGTAGTTTGGTGATTGGTGAATTGAGATTAGTGATTGGTTGTGCCGTCGTTAACCCTAATCAAAATGAAAAACTAGGAGTCATAAAAGTTTTACAGACTTAGAAGTCTATAAGGAATGCAGGAAGTTTAGGAAAGAAGTTTCTACTATTGAGAAGCAATACTTTCCAAAAAAGAACAGTATCTATTAAGTGCGCAAATTCTTGATGCTTCTAGGTCAGTTACCGCAAATATAGCAGAAGGACATGGTCGTTTTTATTATCAAGATAATATTAAATTTTGTAGAAATACCAGAGGTTCTTTAGAAGAAACATTAGAACATTTAATTACCGCTTTCGATGAAAAGTATATTGATGTAGAATTATTGAAAAAAGAAAAAGATCAATATGAAATTTGCCTAAAATTAATAAACGGATATATCAGATATTTAAGAAATTCAAAACGAGGAAAGGCTGATGATAAATCTTAAGTTGGCACTAAGCCAACAAATCACTAGTCACTAATCACTAAAACAAAATTCAAAACGAAAAGATAAGTGATGAAGATTGAGTTGGCACTAAGCCAACCAATTACCAATCACTAATCACAAATCACCAAACAATGGGCGTTAAAGAATGGACGTATATAATAGTAGGAATCACTTTTGCCATATATATTGGCGTTGCCTTGTGGGCGAGAGCTGGTTCTACCAAAGAATTTTATGTAGCAGGCGGAGGTGTTTCTCCGTTAGTTAATGGAATGGCGACCGCAGCCGATTGGATGTCAGCGGCTTCCTTTTTATCAATGGCGGGCTTGATTTCCTTTATGGGCTATCAGGGCGCACAATATTTATTGGGGTGGACAGGTGGTTATGTGTTATTGGCACTTTTATTAGCTCCTTATCTGCGAAAATTTGGCAAGTTTACCGTACCCGATTTTATAGGCGAACGGTATTATTCCCAAACAGCTCGACTAGTCGCTGCTATTTGTGCCTTATTTGTATCTTTTACTTATGTGGTCGGACAGATGAAAGGAGTTGGCGTCGCTTTTTCTCGCTTTTTGGAAGTGGACTTTAGTACAGGCGTGATTATAGGTATTGTCATTGTTAGTTTTTATGCCGTTTTAGGAGGGATGAAGGGGATAACTTATACCCAAGTAGCGCAGTATTGTGTCTTGATAATTGCCTATTTAGTGCCCGCAATTTTCATCTCTATTTTAATGGTCGGCAACCCTATACCTCAGTTAGGTTTAGGTGGCGCATTATTAGAAGATGGCACTTATCTGCTAGACAAACTGGATATGCTGTCAACTGACCTCGGTTTTGACCAATATACTACTTCCACCACAGGCAAAGTAAATCTCTTTTTTGTAACAGCAGCTTTGATGTTGGGAACAGCGGGTTTACCACATGTTATCGTTCGATTTTTTACCGTTCCTAAAGTGGCGGATGCTCGAAAGTCAGCAGGTTATGCCTTAATTTTTATTGCGATTTTATATACTACTGCACCTGCGATTGCGGCTTTTGCTAGAACAAATTTATTGAATACCGTCAATAATCAACCTTATTCCAGTATGCCAAGTTGGTTTGGTAAGTGGGAAGAAACAGGGCTACTAAAATTTGAGGATAAAAATGGAGATGGTAAGATTCAATATTATAATGATAAAAATCCTTCTTATGTGTCTATGACTGCAGCGCCAGCGGGTTGGAAAGGCAATGAATTAACGGTAGATAGAGATATTATGGTTTTGGCCAATCCAGAAATTGCCAAATTACCAGCATGGGTAATAGCTTTGGTAGTGGCAGGTGGTTTGGCTTCGGCACTATCCACTGCGGCTGGTTTATTATTAGTTATTTCTTCTTCTATTTCTCACGATATTTTAAAGAAATGGTTGAAGCCAGATATTACAGAAAAAGGCGAATTGCGAGCAGCTAGAATTACGATTGGTGTAGCCGTCGTCATTGCAGGGTATTTTGGGATTAATCCGCCTGGTTTTGTGGCGCAAGTAGTTGCTTGGGCATTTGGCTTGGCGGCAGCGTCTTTTTTCCCTGCTATTATTTTAGGCATTTTTTACAAGCGGATGAATATGCAAGGAGCAGTTGCAGGGATGATTACAGGTTTAGTATTTACTGGTGCTTACATTTGGTTTTTCAAATACGGTGGTGGTCTACCAGAAGATTATATTTTTGGCATCACGCCAGAAGGCATTGGTACTTTGGGCATGATTTTAAATACGATTGTGGCTTTGGTTGTTTCAAGTATGACGCCAGCGCCACCTGCGGAAGTACAGGCAATGGTGGAGAATATTCGGGTGCCTAGTGGGGCTGGGGCTGCTAGTGGACATTAGGTGTGTAGAATAGGCTAAAAATTCATAAATCATAAATTTTAAATCATACATCATAAATCTATCTAGTTTTAATTCAGATAGATTTATGATTTTTTGTAAAATCCGCCAAACCTTAATATTTGCAAGGTTGGATAAAATACTCTTTGGAAATGCCTAAAATTTATATCTGATAATCAACGAGTTACGAGTCTTTAAAAAAGGTGAACGAAAACAAGTGTTGAATTCCATTTTTAAGCACATTCATATTCATAAAGCTTTTTTAATTTTCCATTGTTATTTTCATAAAGAACTATCCAATCAAAAAACTCTTTTGGCATAAAGTTTTCAAATTCTTTAGCGTATTTGCTTTCTTCACCTCCATATTGTAAGACTATAATTAACTCTTTTCTGGGCAAAATATTGGTTAAGGATATTTCTCTTAAAGAACTTCTATCTTGGAGGAACTCTAAATTCATTATTCCATTATAGCCATGTTCTAAAGAATTAAAAATTATAGTTTCATTTCCTTCATTATCTATTGATATTACAATACCTCCACGTTCTTCATATTCTTCCAGCCAGTTAGAAAATAATTTATCAACATCTAGCTCTAATTAGCGTTTAGCATTGGCGGCACTATTGCATGGGAAGCTAATTTAGCAGGCTTAAAAATCAAAAATTTATACGCTATTTCTGCCACTAGATTACGATATGAAATAGAAAAGCCGAATAGTCAAATTAGGTTATTTTATGGCGGTTTAGATACATATCGACCTAAGGAGGAGTGGTTTAAGAATATAGAGATTACTGATTATTGTATCTTTGAAAATGAAGGGCATGATATTTATCAAAAGTCCAACATTATACAGCAAATTTGTAATCAATGCTTACTGCTCTAAAATATATCCTCTTTGCAATTGTCTTGATAGCCATTCTTGATTTGATAGCCATTCATTTTGTTGCCCCTTACTTTGTCTTACAACCATTCAAAGTTAAAACGGATGTCACCCCCAAACACTTTGGTTTAGCGGCAGAATCCTTAAATATCGAAGTCGAGCCTAATCTTCATTTGAAAGGCTATTGGACGCAATCAAAAACGGACGCTGTAAGAGGGATTATCATTTTTGCACATGGGGTAGGAGGGTGCAAGGAATCTTATATTGGGGTAGCCGAAAAATTGGCGAAAAGAGGAATAGAAACGATTTTAGTAGACAGTCGAGCACATGGACAAAGTGAAGGAGAATATTGTACCTACGGTTTTTATGAAAGGGATGATATTTCTAAAATCATTGATTTTATTCAAACGAAACAACCAAATACACCAATTGGGCTTTGGGGAAGTTCGATGGGCGGAGCAATTGGATTATTGGCATTAGCAAAAGACAAACGACTTAAATTTGGCTTAATTCAAAGTACTTTTACCCATTTACATCAAATAGTCTTTGATTATAAAAAGCGAATATTACAGGGTTTTGGTAGTCAATTTATGGTCAATTATGTATTGAAACGGGCAGGAGAAATTGCTGATTTTAATCCCCACGAAGTTCGACCGATAGCGGCCGTTAAAAATATCGAACAACCTATTATTATCGCTCATGGTGATGTAGACAAAAATATTTCCTACCATTATGGACAACAACTCTTTGATAATTTAAAATCGACGGACAAAGAATTTTATTTGGTGAAAAATGGTGGGCATGTTGGCTTATGGGATGCAGGCGGTGCTGTTTTTGAAACTAAGATGTTAGGGTTTATTGAGCGGCAGTTAGCTAAATAAATCATCCATAGTCAAAATATTATCAATCAAGTCAGCACTATGCTTATTTTCAATCAATCCATAAGTAGTAATTAAACAAATGAAAAGCTGTTTTTTTGTATTGGAGACTTTTTTAAATACCCTTCTTTTTCTTCTTAAATCAGTGGCATCCGATTTGGTTAGTACCAATTCCTCCTTATAAAATTTAACTTCACACAAAGAAATGGTATTATCTTGGCGGTCGATTAATAAATCAATTTGAGCTCCTTCCATATCTTTTGTAGCTTTTGCTTGAAAACTAAGTTGTCTAGTGTGTACGCCTGCAATACCTAATGCCGCTTTAACCTCATTAATATGCTGCAAACAAATGTTTTCAAAAGCATAACCACTCCAAGATTTCCAAGTTTGCGTCTGACTTAAACTTTGCCAACTCATGGATTCATTGACGGGAATATCTTTGATATATTTCAAATAAAACAAAGAATAATTATCTGTCAAACGATATAATGTTTCTTTCTTTTTTTTATTAAAAGGAGTATAAGAAGTGATGAAACCTGATTGTTCTAATTCTTTTAGCATGTTAGTTATACCGCCGCCGTCTTTAAATTTAGTGGCTGCTAAAATTTCAACTCTGCTTAATCCTTTCCATGTGGTAGCCAAAGCGTTAACAATTGCCTCATATCGTTCAGGATGCAGAAATAAAGAGCTGTATAAATTATCAAATTCAGTTCTCAACATTCCCTGTGGATGAAAACAAATATCATCAATATTCTGAATGGCACTCTTTCCCTTCTCTACTTGGTCTAAATAATGAGGAATTCCGCCCATCGTCAAATAAAATTGAATCAATTGATAGCGGTTGAAAGATAGATTCCTAGATTCAAAATAGCTTTCTGTTTCTGATAAAGAAAAAGGTTTTAATAGAATTTTTCTAGTAACTCGATTATGCAGCCCACCTTTATTATTAATGATTTTTTTAATCATCCAAGCGGTGGCAGAACCACAAATGACAACGAGAATATTAGATTTAGAAACATAACTATTCCAGAAATAGCTAAAGCCCGTCAAAAAATCAGATTTAGCAGTTGCTATCCAAGGTAATTCATCTATAAAAACAACTCGTTTTTCGGTTGTTTTTTTCAAGGATTCCAATAATTCTTTTAATTGGTAAAATGCTTCTAACCAATCTTTTGGCAAGGGTCTACTAATCGCATTTTTGTCTCCAGCCTCTTTTAGACTATAAGTAAAATTTCTTAGTTGTTGCGCTTTAGCTCCATCTTTTAAACCTACCATTTCAAAGACAATACTTTCTTTAAAAAAAGTTCTAATCAAATAAGTTTTCCCAACTCTTCGCCTTCCAATAACTGCTACTAATTCAGGTTTGTTGGAACGATATGCCTTCTTAAGAATGTCTATTTCTTTTTTTCTACCAATCATATTTTAAAAATAAGTAACGACGAAATAATAAGTTGGTCATCTGGACGAGCTTATTTTGGTTCTAGTTTTTCTTTAAAAGAGGGAGTATTGTTGATACTATGACCGATTTTAAAGTAAAAATAGGATCAAAAGAAGCCGTCCTAGATGTTCAAGTTATTGTTTTGCCGTTACTAAGTTGCGGAATCTATATAAAAATAGATAGATTCCGCAACTTATCCAATTATATTCTGCGGAATCTATATTTTAATTGCAGATTCCGCAACCTATCGCTTATTAGAGCGTCAGGTAAAAAAGCGATAAAAATCCGTTGCTAACTTAATCCGTTGCTAAAAAAATAATTAGCAACTGATTCTACACAAATTAAAAAATTAGCAAATATCTATTTTCAATCTGACGCTCTAATTTAACCTAACTCCGTAGCCACAAAATGCGACATCGCTTGCTGCATAAATTGAGCAAATTCAGGTTGTGCCTGTCCGTCCCTTGCCATATAGCGTTCATCGTCAATATAGAGTTGTCCTAAACCCGCATAAACTTTCGGCTGTTTGCTACGCTCAACAGAAGTACCCCAAAATTGTCGAATAATCTGATAATGTTGTCGAATGAGTTGTTGCACTTGTTCGCTTTTTGGGTTTTCGTTTTGGGCAGCAAAAAGCGCATCGGTGACCGTAGTTTGTTCTATTTTCAAGGATTCAAAACCTGCTTTCCCCAATTTTAGCAAATCTTTTTCGGATTGCTCAACTGTTATTTTTCCCCATTTATCCATCGCTTCTTTTCGAACCGTTGTTCCCATTTCTTTGGGTAAGCCTTTGTATAAATCTTTTGGATTTTTCATAATTTTTCCCTTTTTTAAATGATGAATCGTTGTGTCAATCGTTGTCAATAAAGTACTAATTCGATTTTGTTGTGCCTTCAAAGCTAGTTTATGATTTTCCAAAGCCAAAACGAGGTCAAAATCAGGTTCCTCTAATACTTTCTTAATTTCCTTTAAGGAGAATCCCAATTCCTTGTAAAAAAGAATTTGCTGCAATCGAAGCAATTCAGATTCCCCATAGTACCGATAGCCAACATTGCTACGATTAAGCGGTTTCAATAAGCCAATCTTATCGTAATAATGTAGTGTGCGTACACTCACTCCTGATAATTTAGCTATTGCTTTGACCCCATAATTTTCCATGATACTTACTTACTTTTTGATTGATGTGACAAAGATAGGCCATGACGTAAGGGGAGCGTCAAGTGAATTTTTGTTTTTTTTTAAATATCTAACAAAGAGCTACTCTTTTTATAAAACAAACTAAAAATTAGCAATTTTGACTAATTATTTTTTACTTTTGTTAAACCTTGTAATAATCAGGCTGTTAAGTCCTAAAATAATAAGTACTCAATAGACAATCTGGTAGAACGGACTTTAGTCTGTCGGGTTCACAAGCCTTTAGGCTTGGTTCGTTAGGTAAAGTGATAAAGTCTAAAGACTTTTGAACGGGACAGACTAAAGTCCGTTCTACCAGCTATCCTTATTGAGTACTTACCTAAAATGCAGCAATTCCAAACATAAACTAAGCAATAATCTGATTGACTACTAAAGAAAAAATAATAGAAACAGGAAGAATACTCTTCAATGAGTTAGGCTTTGGCGCACCGACGCTTTATCAAGTAGCACAAGCAGCCAAAATCAGTCGAGGTAATTTGACCTATTATTATAAAGATAAAGAAACTTTATTAGAAGCGATAGTCGAGGAAATGTGGCTAAAATATAAACAAGGACAAGTAGTAGCGACTCAATTTCCATCATGGAATGTGATAAAAAAGAGTATTAAAGTACTACACGATATTCAAGAAGCCTATTCTTTTATCTTTTTTGATAAACAGATTTTTGCACATCCGCGAGTACAAGATATTCTGCAAAGAATTGAATCAGATAGTATTAAAACCCAAATGTCCATGTTTTCTTTTTCTATCCAAATCGGGAATATGAAAAAAGAACCAACGCCTGGGTCCTATCATAATATTTGTAAATCCATTTGGGTAACTGCTTTTTATTGGCATGTCTCCAAGACTTATTCGCCCAATAGAAAAGGTAGTTGGGATGAAGTGATGTGGTCTTTATTATTACCCAATTTTACAAAAAAAGGAAAAGAAGCCTTTATTGAAAAATTTGGAGATGATTATCTAAATACTTTAGGCACTTCTCTAAAAGATTTTGAAAAAGAACAGATTGATTTTTAAAGACGGTATACTGCCTGCTCCGATTTTTGTCGGAGGTTGACGGTCAACAGTACACGTTTTGAAAATTGAAAATTATAAATTGAAAATTGAAAATTACGATGGCTTACAACATCAACATCGGTGAACAAACTTTCCTTTTAAAAAAGGAAGACCTCTCCACCTTGGATATGGTTAAAACAGCCGATAAGCAATACCATATTTTACAAGATGGCAAAGCATATCAAGCAGAATTAGAAGCAGCTGATTTCAATGCGAAGACCATGACCATTAAAATTAATGGGAATAAATACGAAATCAATATTGAAGACAGCTATGACCAATTGGTCAAACAAATGGGCTTGTCAACGGCAGGTACTCAAAAAATGACCAATGTCAAAGCGCCAATGCCTGGACTGGTTTTAGATATTTTGGTGAAACCAGACCAAGAAGTAGCTAAGGGTGATGCCTTATTGATATTGGAGGCGATGAAAATGGAAAATGTCTTGAAAGCAGAAGGAGATGGTGTCGTAAAATCCATTGAAGTGACAAAAGGTACAGCCGTAGATAAAGGACAGATAATTATAGAAATGAAGTAACGAGAAGTCAGATGACAGACCGCTACGCTGTCAGACCGTCTTCGACTGTCAGATTTTGCACAAGATGAATCTGACAATGAAATGGTCTGACAGGAAAGCGGTCTGACTTCTGACCTCTAAATAAAAAAAAGTGGCAACATTATTCGAACAATTCCAATCCGTTTCTAAAGCAGAATGGTTGGCAAAGGTGGAAAAAGATTTAAAAGGGAAGCCTATTGAAGGGCTCAATTGGGAAGTCAGTGAAGACATTACCTTGACACCATTTGCCCATGCGGATGATTTAGCGGAATTAACTCCTCCTTTAACTAATCAGCGGAACTCCAACAGTTGGGAAACAGGCGTAAAAGTACAAGTGGGCAATATGCAGCTCGCCAACAAAGAA
>CAYMSC010000057.1:0-20323 GCA_964392805.1 uncultured Saprospiraceae bacterium | reverse complement strand
TCAAAAGAAGCCGTCCTAGATGTTCAAGTTATTGTTTTGCCGTTACTAACTTAATAAAGAACTTAAGTTGAAGACATTGCAATAGAACTATGCAATCAAACTTAAAACATACATTTGTAGACAAATCTTAAGTTTACCTATAATAATTTCTAGTGTATTGGTGATGTATTTGAAAACAAAACCAGTAAAAGAAGTTGTACTTTAAACCAGTTTTTTAATTTTTAACCCACGCTCATAATCTAACTCTAAGTTAATGCCATTGTCATCGGGATTATCCAATAACCAAATTGCTAAAGGGTTCACCAATGTATTTTCAATAGCTCGTTGGAGCGGACGAGCGCCATATTTTTCATCAAAACCAATACTAACTAAATAATCGACTAGTACATCGGTAAAAGTCAATTGGATATTTCGCTTGATAAAACCTTCTCGATTTCTCAAATTATTTAATTCAATGTTGGTTATTTTTTTAATGTCTTGATTATTCAAAGGATTAAAAAATACGATACCATCAATTCTGTTAACAAATTCAGGGCGGAAGAAACCAGCAATAGCCGATAAATAGGCACTTTCATCAGAAGCCGAATCGCCAAAACCAATGGATTGCCGACTAGAAGCGCCCAAATTGGTAGTCATAATGATAATGGTATTTTTAAAACTAGTGACCCGTCCAAAAGCATCCACTAACATACCTTCATCTAAAACAGTTAAAAGAGCGTCAAAAATAGAAGGGTCTGCTTTTTCTACTTCATCTAATAACAACACAGAAAAAGGCTTTTCTCTGACTAGTTGGACTAACTTTCCAACCTCTTTTCCAGAACCAATGAACCGATGAATCATACCGGGGTGTTGAAATTCACTCATATCAATCCGAATTAAAGGGGATTGTTTTTGACCTTTTCCGAAAAAATAATCAGCCAGTGCTTTAGCACTTGCTGTCTTACCAACACCTGTTGGGCCAGCAAATAATAAAGTTTGAATAGGTTTATAGGGATTATTTAGCCCTGCTTTAAAAATCTTAATGATAGAAATCATCTTATCGACAGCAAATTGCTGTCCTATAATACTTTTTTGAAAATGACCTTTTAAATCTTCTTGATCCAACAACATTTCATCTCTTAGAAATAATTCGGGAAGACCTGTTTGTTGAATAAATTGGGCAATGACTTTTTTCTTAGAGATGGTTTTTTCTTGATTAATATGAGCGATACTAATGCACTTTCCTATAAAAATGACCGCTTTTCCAGGGAAACTTTCATAAGGATAATAGCGAGCTAATAATCTGTAAATTAAGTTTATCGCATTTTCGGGAATTTTAATTTTTAAATTTTTATCACTGTATTCCGCAAATTGATTAAGTATTGAATGCGTTTTGTTTTCTGATAATTCTTTAATGGTAATTATTTGGAAATTCTCTACAAACCCAGGCAAAAACTGACGCATACTTTCTAATTCTTGTGGAGTGATTTCTCCCACAATTTGCAAATCTCCTTGTTGCAAAAAAGCCAATAAAAAGGCGGCTACACTATCTTCAGGCCCTTGTCCACCAATTCTAATAAGTTGAATCAAATCTTGGACCCAAAGTATTCCATTGACCGTCTTAAGCTCCTTGACCAACTTTTCACAAGTCTCTTGCCACTCTCCCAAGTATTTGGAAGAAGCGGTTATTCGTTGGGACATGATGCGCCAAAAAGACATTTCTAAACGCCCCTTTCTAACTTGAGTACCCAATCTTTTGAACACTTGTTTGAGAACGGCGCTTTTGCCTACCCCATGTTTTCCAACTACTATAATATTGGCACGTTGCTGAATTAACTTATCGGATATTTCTTCCACAAAGTTTTCCAATTCCCATGCTACATCGGGTAGAGAAGCTTTGTTTTTTAAAACCGACTTGGGGTAGGGATATTCTTCTGCTAATCGATGGAGCACTTTAGTTTGCGGATGATTATTGTCTTCCCAATTATAATTAAATGTTCTATCCGTTTTAATTTTAAGAATAATTTTATCCAATTTGGGCGTACCATAAAGCATCATTCTATGCAATTGTTCAGGCGGCATTTTATTTAGTGCATTTTTACAAAAATGGGAAGCTAGTGCTTTGAACTGTTTGGTTTCGTAATAAAAAAAATTCTCATCTAAAAGCGGTAAGTAGCACTCATAATACCCTTGTTGATTTTCCCCATACACACAAGGCATACTGATTTTTAAGTCCTCACTCATAGGGTATCTACCTTTAGCAGTTTTATAGGTAGGGCGGACAGCTATTTCTATAATTTTTAATTTGGGGTCGATGATATTGACTATCCAATAATCATCAAATTTTTTATATTGTTGATTAATATAATTATGTAGACCTGTTTTGAGCGAGTTTATATCTTTTTCTACCAATTGGTAATTTGTGCCAACCAATAGCCCAAGCGTTGCCGCTTCTTTTAATTGGTAATAAAGTATTGGATAAGTAATTTTTTCCATTTCGTTTTTTAAAAATAAAACACATTGCTCACAAAAGCAATATGATTTTTTAATAAATAGTATAAGAAGTTGAAATTTTATCGCTTAAAGGTAGCGAAGTATTCCAAAAAAGACTTTATTTGCATCGAACATTTTGTTAACCAAAATAATTCTACAAGAATAATGATAATTTGTGATTTATTTTTTAGCAAAATCAAAAAATCAAATCTACCAAAAAACGCCTTGAAGTAGGAACTATGCTTAGTAGAAGGAATATCAGAGTAAAAGTAATGCAATGCTTATATGCCATTAATAGAGACAAATCTTATGATGGTGACTTAGACTTATGTACTCAAGTTTATAGAGATAGCATTCGTCAATCTTATGAATTATACCTTTTCAATATGTTGCAACTTAGGGAAGTGAGCAAATACTCCCTTAAAGATGAAGCGCATAGGAAAGGGAAACATTTACCTTCGGAGTTTGATAAAAAATTTTCTGCAAAATTGTATGTCAATCCGCTCATTCAATCTACTTTCAAAGACATTGGATTCATAGCTGCATTGGCTAAAAGTAAAGTTGATAGATTTATAACTGAAGATAATACTCGTTTATTATATAATGATTTTGCAAAAACACGAGAGTACAAAACCTACCTTAAAAATCCTAAAACTACAGAAGCGGACGATTTAGAACTCTTGCTATTTTTATTCAAATTTTCCGTAACAGGGGAGATTTATAATGACTTGATGGATAATTATTATTCCAATTGGTGGGATGATAAATCTTTGGTGGTTGGTGCCGTGAAAAAAACCTTGAAAGCACTACCTTTGAGAGAAGGCTACATTAAGGGCCTACGACCAGGGGAAGATACCGTTACAGAATTTGGGGAAGCCTTATTGCAAGATGTGCTAAGACATGATGATAAATTGCTAGAACATATCGTACCTACTTTGAATAATTGGGATGCGGAGAGAGTGGCCGTTATAGATATGGTTTTATTAAAAATGGCATTAAGTGAGCTATTAAACTTCCCAACAATTCCGACCAAAGTAACTTTAAACGAATTTGTAGAAATTGCCAAATTGTACAGCACCGAAAAAAGCAAGGATTTTATTAATGGCATTCTTGACCGCTTGTTGAAAAAGTTAAATCAAGAAGGATTGATTAAGAAAGAGGGGAGGGGGCTGATTTGACCAACTACCCCTACATTATTCAGGGCTAATCAGTTCTAATTTTAAATATTAACTACAACTTCAATTTCAATTTCAACTACAATTTCAATTTTAGCAGATTCTCAAAATAAAATTTGGAACTCCATTATAATAATTCTTGTTTGATATAAAAGTTGAGTTTGAGTTTGAAGTTGAGTTTGAGTTTGATTTTTATATTACCATTTTTAGAACTGCTTGCTTGACCCAGCCTTACATTATTTTCTTCACAATATCACTAGCTCTAGGATTTTTGTCTTTCCCTTTGACTTTCTTCCGCACATAAATTAGTTTGAATCTTCCTCGTTGATTTTCTCGACGTTCAATTTCAAAACGTCCAGTAGCATCAATTAAAGGCGTTAATTTTTCGTAGCCATAGATACGAGCGTCAAAATTAGGCTGCTTCTTTTGTATCAAATTTCCTACCTCCCCCAAAAATGCCCAACCATCTTCGTCCGCTACATCGGAAATAGTAGAAGAAATTAAGCGAATGACTTTAGGGGTAATTTTTTCGTATTTAGGTTTTTTGCGTTTAATAATTTTCTTTGGTGTACTTCCTGTCGTTTTAGCTGCTTCCGCTGCTTCTTCAGCTTCTTCTTCTTCAGCTTGATTTTTTAAGATTTCTATGTAGATAAACTTATCACAAGCGACAATAAAAGGATTAGGGGTTTTCTTTTCTCCAATACCAATAACGGTCATAGCAGCCTCCCTTAAACGAGTTGCCAATCTAGTAAAATCACTATCGCTCGATACAATACAAAAGCCGGTGACTTTATTGGAATATAAAATATCCATTGCATCAATAATCATCGCTGAATCCGTCGCATTTTTGCCAACCGTATAGCTATAAGATTGTATAGGGGTTATGGCATTTTCCAACAATAATTTTTTCCACTTATTAAGATGTGGTTTGGTCCAATCTCCATAAATTCTTTTGATAGTAGGATTTCCATATTTTGCAATTTCTTCCATCATTTCCTTGACATAAGCCGAAGGAATATTATCTCCATCAATCAAGACCGCTAATGTTTTATCATTAATCTCCATAGAGTTGTTTTAGTTTTAGCAAAAGAGGAATTTGTTGGTATTTAATTATATTCAAAAATATAATATTTATATCGAATTGTAATACTTTTAGTTACAAAAAAAGTGGTGATAGAAATTCAACCAAATCCATCACCACTTTTCTTGTAACCAAATAAAATAGTCAAGCTAAATTAACGCTTACGTTTTTTCTTAGCAGCATCTTTTTGAGCTTGCAACTTTTGTTGTTCCTTCATTGCCTCTGCCAAACGTTCACTAAAACCACCTTTCTTTTTGGGTTTGGCTTTACTCGCTTGCAGTTCCTGTTCTATTTTATCTTTATTGATTAAAACTTTCTTGGTGAATATCATTTGAGAGACATTCATCATATTTGAAGTAAACATATAAGTTGTCAATCCAGCCGCATAATTATTAAAGAAAAACAAGAACATGATAGGCATGAAGTATTGCATATACATCATCATTTGTGCCTGCTGACCCCCACCCATTGAAGACATATCCATTTGCTTTGAATTATATACAGTGTATAAAATCATAGAAACAGCATACAATAAAGTAAATAAACTAACGTGCAATCCATAGAAAGGAATTTCAAAGGGTAACCAAGCAAAGACATCAAAAGAAGATAAATCATGTGCCCATAAGAAAGGAGCTTGTCTAAATTCAATAGAGGCAGGGAAGAACCTAAAGAGGGCAAACCAAATAGGCATCTGTGCCGCAATAGGTAAACAACCACCTAATGGATTTACACCATACTCTCGGTACATCTTCATTGTCTCCATCTGTGCCGCTTGTTGGTCATCTCCAAATTTCTCCTTCATCTTAGCCATTCTAGGCTTTAAAGCAGCCATTTTTTGCTGAGAGTAAACCATTTTATAAGTCAAAGGAAATAATAAAAGTTTGACCAATAAAGTCATCACGATAATAGAAATTCCCTTACTACTGATAAAACTATTTAGGAAAGAAAAAGAAGGTCGAATTAACCACCGATTAATTGTTCCAAAAATACTCGAACCATAAGGAATAATGTCTTCCAAGCCATCGCCCTGTGCTCTTAATCGGTCATATTCATTAGGACCTATATAAAAATTCATGGCAAATGCACCAGATTCCATTGGTACTGAAAAATTGGTCGTTAATTTTTTTAAGTTTTCATCGGCTTCATCTAACATTTCTGCTGTCAATTTTGCTTTTTTAAAGCTACCGTTTTTAGCCATTAAAGCACTATTGAAAAACTGATTGGAATGAGAAACCCATTTTACTCTTTCATCTGGAGTTTCTTCTTCATCCCCTGCGCAACCACAATTATCTAAATCATCATCCGTAGTATGTACATAGGCCGCAGTATAACTTCTAGAGTATTTGACATTTTCTTCAATTTTATCCAGGTAATTGACCCAGTTCAATTGAATATTACTAGCATCTACTTCGTCCTCTAAACCAACCAATTTAATCGTATAGTCAATGGCGTAAGTTCCTTCATTAATACTGTATTTTTGTTCAAAATACCGACCATTTCCTGCATTCGCCCGAAAGACAATATTTTTGCCACTAACAGTTGGGGTAAAATATAAGGTACTTGTTCTTATCTGACCAGCTGCTAAATTATTCATTGGTAGGAAATACTCAAATTTATTTTTATTATCCTCCAATAATTTGAGCACACTCTTTTGAACGACCTTTGCCGTATCGAGCTTAGACTTTTGATATTCTTTTAAAACTACCTCTTTGATTCTCCCGCCCTTATTGGTAAATACCACCGTCATTAAATCATTCTCAATCGTCGTCATTTGTTCTTCTCCCGTGGCAGCAGATGCAAAAACACCATGTGTAGCTATTGCTTGCACATTACGTACAGAATCTGGCAAATCAACAATACTAGGACTTTCTATTGTAGGAGTCACCTCCTTATCTTCCACCAAAGCCGCTTTGATAGAATCTCTAATTCTTTGCTGCTCGGCAATTTGTGCTTCTGTTGGCTCATTAATCTTAGCCCAATAAAATAAAATCGCAAAAATCAGCGTAATACCGATAATTTGATTTAGGTTTGTCTTGTCCATTGAAATAAATACTTAGTTTTATGCGAATTAAAATGGAAGGAAAAAGAAGATAGGTGCTATTTTTTAATTAAAATATTTTTTGAAAAACACAGTTTTATAAATGTTGATAATCTTCTAATAAAATAGAACCCCATATTATTTTTAGCCTCCCAAGCTAAATTTGGGGCAAAGGTAATACTTTGTTGCTTTTATTAGCGAATACTTTGGACTTTTGTGGAAAATAGATAGACGAAGAGAACCCTAAATCTTACCAATTGCTATATTAATAACTAGAAATTATTTGTAAAACATGAAAAATACCTTAAAATATTTGGCTTTTTCTCTTTTTGGTTGCCTATTGATACACGCCTGTGGTAGCAAAAAAAAATCTAATGAACCCTTCGGTGATTGCCAATATGGCGCACCAAAAGCGGTTTTTAAACCAGAAATACCCAAGCTATCCAAGCATAGTTTTCAATTAAACAAAAATGCAGCTATCGAAAAAGTACAGTTTGACAATGGTATAGCCTTAGAATTAATACAATCGGGTTGTGAGAAACCAAAACAAGAGTTTCAATTTACCATCCCTGCCCCTACTAATAATTTTAAAGATGGCGATTGGATTAGCATGGGGATTGATATGTTTGCTTATATGGGTAATCTCGCCCCAGAGTTACAACCCCTCTTAATGTGGCAAGGTGCATTAAGCGATAGAATGGACCAATTGAAATTGGGACTTCCACATGAGTTAGAGCAAGGTTTTTTTGTGAAATTAGATAAGGTGGCAGGCGGAGATTCTGGTTTATTATTGGTGACTTTGTATCAGGAGTAGGTTTGCTAGATGCTATGGATACTGGGTTTAAACATGCTCATTATTTTAATGCCCGAATCATCCGCTCTTTTCCTTCCAAATCTTTTTCTAATTCTACTTTAGAAAATCCCATTTTTTCTAAAAGCTCGACTACTTCCTTGGCATTAAATTCATTACATTCATAATACAATTGTCCACCTTTATTTAGGTGCTGTAGCGCAAATTGTCCTATTTTTATATAAAAAATTAAAGGTTGTTCATTCTCGACAAATAATGCCAAATCTGGCTCGTAATTCAAGACCTGTTTGGGCATTAATTTCCTTTCATCCTGTGGAATATAAGGTGGGTTGCTGACAATAATATCAAATGAAGCAAGCATCGACCACAGTCTTTCTTCCAAGATATCCGTTAAAATAAAGGACACTTTAGTTTTATTTAAAGCAGCATTTGTTCTAGCAATGTCTAAAGCGGTAGGGCTTACATCTATTGCAGAAATTTTTGCTTGTGGCATTTTCTTTTTTAAAGTAATCGGAATGCAACCACTACCAGTTCCAATATCTAGAATAGTTGGATTTTCAATACCTTTATTCTCTAATATCCAATACACCAATTCCTCCGTTTCTGGTCTTGGAATCAAAACAGCAGGGGAGACTTTTAATTTTAATCCATAAAAATCCGCTTGCCCCAAAATATATTGCACGGGCTCATTTTTTAGGAGCCTTGCTTCAATTTCTTGAAGTATGTCTGTTCCAATAAAGGCTTTACTTGATTCATAGTCAAATAACTTGAAAGCATCTTCAAAGACAATTCTAGCGATGCTGATAGCCTCTCGTGCCTCAAACTGAGTAGAAATATTTTTTAAAAATTGTTGGTAGGTATTTTTTATGCTTGCCAAATAGAATATAGGTATTTGAAATTAAACGAATACTTTTAAGTAACGATGAAATAATAAGTCCGTCAAATTGAACGAGTTTATTTTGTGCTCAGTTTTTCTTAAAAAATCTTTGCATAGCAGGGCTACGGAAATATTTTTTAAGGAAAAATGAGGGCAAAAGAGACCGTCCAAATGGCGGAGTTATTGTTTTACCGTTACTAAGTCTCAAAAATATCAAAAGAGATTTGTAATTGATAATTTTTAACTATCATTTTTAAATTCTCAGTAAAATGAGATTCCTTGATATACGGGTGTAATCGGAATTTGGCCCAAAGCTTTAGCATAAAATGCCGTCCCTACGGGACTCAATCGTTAAAAAAGGAATTATGTTTAGATTTTACCGATATGCCGTCCCTACGGGACTCAATCGTTAAAAAAGGAATTATGTTTAGATTTTACCGATATGCCGTCCCTACGAGACTCAATCGTTAAAAAAAGGAATTATGTTTAGATTTTACCGATATGCCGTCCCTAAAGGGACTAGTTTTTAAATATCTTTAGTCCCTTTGGGGACGGCATGTCGGTAAAGAGTCGAAAAGATTCCTTCTTTTTGTTAAAAGTCCCGTAGGGACGGCATATGAAAACATAGTTCTTGGGGACAAATCCCGATTGCGCCCTTGATATACAATCATAAAAACATATTTGTTCTAAAAACATGAATAATTAAACCACGCTTCACACAAAAAAATCACTATGGTGAAAAGTGTGGGTTATCATTTGTTTGAAAATTACTTTTTGTGAGTTAAATCATTAAAGCAAGAGATACTTTGAACGTATCGCTTACTATGAGCCTCTAGTAGCCGATACTTTTATTTAGACTACTAACCCACACTTTTTACCGTAGTGCCGTAAAATAATTTTTGGATTAAAATATTGTTTTTTTGAGGTATAAATTTTTGATTTAAAAGATTGATTATTAACTAATTAAAATTTTATTTTTTAGATAAATGAAGGTATATGATAAAAATAATGTATTTTTTTTAGGCTTTTCTTACACATAAATTTGTAATCGTATTCGGGAAACAAACATTAATTTGAAATCCTAAATACTTATTCTAATGAGGACTGATTTGGGTTGGTATTTTACTAATAAATCAACCTTAATTTTCACTTTGGAAGAAATTTTATTTACTTATTTTTAACCTAAAAATTTTTAAAATTATGTCACGAATTACATTATCTGCAAGAGGAAAAGAAGTAGGCAAGTACCTTAGCCACGGTCTTGATAAAGCTTGGCTTCAAACTGGTATCCAAGGCGAAGGCGAAGTTTTTATTTTAGAAAAGCAAAGTAATGGCCGAGTAGCCTTAGCTTGTACTAGCAAAGAGAAAGGCAAATATTTGAGCCATGCCTTTGACAAATTATGGTTACAAGATGGTATTCAAGGAGAAGGAGAAGAATGGATTTTACATGACCAAGGAAATGGAGTTGCTGCTTTTGAATGTTGTGGAAAAGAGACGGGCAAATATTTGAGTCATGCCTTTGACAAATTATGGTTGCAAGATGGAAATCAAGGGGAAGGAGAACTATGGAACTTGTAATAATATCAACTGATATTATAATTTTACTAGTTAATTAATGCTAGTAAAATCATTTTAAAATACCTGAATATTTAATAATATTCAGGTATTTTTTTTTGTGCCATGCAGATACTAAGAATTGCTCACCCCAAGAGCCTCTTTTTACGCACGAAGCGTAGCTGAGTGCGTAATTCACTAAAAAGTGTATGGTTTTAAAACTAAGAATATCGACTAAATTAAGCCGTGAAAAAAATTAACAACTAGTTTTACTAAAAATATCCTCAAAAAAACTATCTTTATACTTTACTCTTTTTTCTAATTTAATCACACACTTCATGGCAGTTTATAACCTAACCATTAACGGAAAAAAACATCAAGTGGATGTTGACCCAGACACCCCTATTTTATGGGTGCTAAGAGATAATATTAATTTAGTTGGTACCAAATATGGATGTGGTATTGGGCAATGTGGAGCTTGTACCGTACATTTAGACGGCAATGCCGTTCGTTCTTGTTCCTTACCTGTTTCCAAAGTGGCAGAACAAAAAATTACGACTATCGAAGGCTTGTCAGAAACAGGGACACATCCTTTACAAGAGGCTTGGTTGGCACACGATGTACCACAATGTGGCTATTGTCAAGCAGGACAAATTATGAATGCCGCTTCTTTACTAACAAATAATCCAAATCCAAGTGACGAAGATATTGCAGCAGGTATGAATGGCAACATTTGTCGGTGTGGTACTTATACTAGAATACAAGCGGCGATTAAAACGGCTGCATCTAAAATGGGGTAGTTTAGTGATTGGTGATTGGTTGACTAGTGATTAGTTAGCCAAATTAATAATCAACTTTTTCTTACTATACCAAAGTATGTAATAAACAAATAATACCAAGAACAAGTAATATCTGTGGACCTTTAATAATCCTCCGATAAAATCGGAGTAAACTGTGGTAAATCAAAAACTTGATTACGTTATTATTTATCTATTACAAAATTTATTTAGCATAAAATAATTTAAATCATGACACTTATAAAAACATCCTATAATAGAAGGTCTTTTCTTAAAACTTCGACTGTTGCAGGTGGTGGTTTTGTATTAGGCTTTAGCTGGTTGGCTTCTTGCCAAACGGCTGATTCAGTAAAAGAAGAAATAGTAAAAGCGATGCCAAAAGAATGGTTTGACATCAATGCATTTTTGAAAATTGGAGATACTGGCGTTGTAACGATTATGTCTCCCAATCCAGAAATTGGACAAAATGTAAAAACGGCAATGCCGATGATTGTTGCCGAAGAATTAGACGTTGCATGGGAAGATGTAGTAGTGGAACAAGCACCTTTGAATACTGAATTTTATACTCGTCAGGTAGCAGGAGGTAGTGGGTCTATCCGCGAAGGATGGCAAGGACTTAGAATGGCAGGGGCAACGGCTAGAAGAATGTTATTAGAAGCTGCGGCTAAACAATGGGAAGTACCTGTTGATGCGTTAACGACTGCTAAAGGTATAATTTATCATAAAGCTAGTGGAAAAGAAATGGGCTATGGCGAAATTGCTTCGGCTGCCAATGGAATGATTGTGCCAGAAGAAATTGCTTTAAAAGACCCTAAAGATTTTACAATTATCGGAACAGATAGATTGAATGTCGATGGTGAAAAAATAGTAACAGGACAACCATTATTCGGTTTAGATATTCAGGAAGAAGGGATGAAAATAGCGATGATTGTCCATCCGCCAGCCTTCGGAATGAAATTGAAGTCATTTGATGGCGATGCGATTAAGTCTATGTCTGGTATTACGGATGTATTTGCCATCAATACTCAACCAGAAGGCGTAGAATTACAATGGTCCGATAAGAATAATGTATTCCCAGAAATGGTGGCTATTGTGGGCGAATCTACTTGGCAAGTGATGAAGGCTAAAAAGGCATTAAAGGTAGAGTGGGGACCAGGTTCTAAATCTGAAAGTAGTACGGACCATGAGGCGATGCTATCGAAGTTGATGACTCAAAAGGCTAAGGAAGTGGCTCGAAGAGACGGTAATCCAGAAGCTGTTTTTGCTAGTTCCAATAATAAAATTATAGAACGAACGTACACTGCGCCTTTCTTGGCACATAATGCGATGGAGCCAATGAATTTTTATGCAAATGTTACTGCTGATAAGGCCATTTTAAATGGACCGATTCAGACGCCTGAATTTGCAGAAAAATCCTTAGCTTCTTTGTTAGGTATGGACCCAGAGCAAATTACGATTGACATGACTCGGATGGGTGGTGGATTTGGTCGTAGATTATATGGACACTTTGTAACAGAAGCCGCTTTAATTTCTAAGCAAGCAGGTTCCCCTATCAAATTAGTCTATACGAGAGAAGATGATATGACGCATGGTATCTATCGACCAGCTTATAAGGTTACCTACAAAGCTGCATTGGATGCAGATAATAATTTGGTAGCTTTTCACGTAAGAGGTGCAGGTACACATGGAAGTCCAATTTTTGCTGACCGTTTCCCCGCAGGTGCAGTTGAGAATTATTTAGCGGAAAGTCATACCAAACCATCTAATATTTCGACAGGTGCTTGGAGAGCACCTAAGTCAAACTTTATTGCCTGTGCAGAACAATGTTTCTTAGATGAAGTAGCAAAAGAAGCAGGCCAAGACCCAATTGATTTCCGTTTAACTTTATTTGATAAAGCCATTGCCAATCCTGTTGGTGAAAAGAATGATTATGATGCGGAACGTTATGCGGGTGTGCTAAAGTTAGTGAAGGAAAAAGCCAATTGGGCTAATCCAGCCAATGGTGTCCACCGAGGTGTTTCCGCTTATTTCTGTCATAATTCTTATGTTGCACAGGTTGTTGATGTAGTGATGGAAGATAATCTACCAAAAGTACAAAAAGTACATTGTGCGGTTGATTGTGGGATTGTCATTAATCCTTTAAGTGCCAAAAATCAAATCGAAGGTGGTATTGTGGATGGTATTGGACATGCGATGTTTAGTGGGATGACCTTTGAAAATGGTCAACCTGACCAGTCTAATTTTGATAAATATCGTTTAATTCGTCATACAGAGGCACCAGCTTCTATTGAGACTTATTTTGTCGATAATGGCATCGACCCAACTGGTTTAGGAGAACCTTCCTTACCTCCAATTGCTGCGGCTGTGGCGAATGCGATTGCTTCTGCTACGGGTGAGCGATTGTATAGTCAGCCTTTTATTGCTAATAAGAAGGTTTTAGGATAGCGAATAATTTATCCTAAATAATTAACCGCTTCTAATATTTTGGGTATTAGAAGCGGTTTTTTATTGAAATAGGTTTGCAACTAAGCTGTTCAGAATTTGGGGTAGCTACCCATCCGCTTGCGGTTCACAAACGATGTTTGTTCACCCTTGGTTTTTGAGTGAGCAAAAAATCATAAATCTTAAATCATACATCTTACATCATAAATCTATCTAGTTTTACGAGGGAGATTTATGATGCAAGATATATGAACTATAATTTATGATTTTATGCCCAAAATAATGGGGAGAAAAATTACTATATCCCCGTAATTATGAATATCCTAGCTTACAACTTTTGAATATAATTTTACTGTACGATAAATTCAACCCTTCGATTTTCTGGATGATATTTCCCCCCTTCAGATTTAACCAAAGGTCTTGAACCACCAAAGCCTTCTGCCGAAAGCCGCTCGTAATGTACCCCTTTTTTTATCAAATATGCAGCAACGGCTCTTGCTCGACTATGAGACAATTTTAAATTCTTTTCTGCATTTCCTACGTTATCAGTATGTCCTTCAATTTTAATTTTATGCGTTGGATTTTTAGTTAAAAACGCTGCTAATTTGTCCAATTCTGGAAAAGATTCGGGAAGAATTTCTGTTTTTGTTCGTTCAAATTGGACATTTTTTGGAAGGTACTGTTCAATAGTTATTTCGGCAGTCGTTTTGGATTCCTTTGGAATAATAAGCTGCTTTTTGGGCGTATTTTTTTTAGGCTTTGGAGGAGTTGGCTTTTTTGGTTTTGGCCGATTCTTTTTTTCGTTTGGTACTTCCGCTAATTTTTGCTCAATCGGTTGGAAAAAATA
This sequence comes from uncultured Saprospiraceae bacterium, assembly GCA_964392805.1. Classification (GTDB taxonomy): domain Bacteria; phylum Bacteroidota; class Bacteroidia; order Chitinophagales; family Saprospiraceae; genus JAFMDF01. The sequence continues at coordinate 6,229 of CAYMSC010000057.1, read as the reverse complement.
CTTAGCGGGTACAATTTTTCCTTTATCATCATACCAAAAATTTTCATACCAACTTAGATTTTCTGGTTTTGGCAGCGTCCATAAAAATTTAATTTCTGCTTCGTGCAAAGCATTGAAGTATTCGACTTTTAGGTCATAATAGACCCCTTTTTCCATTTTAATATTTCCCTTTGAATAACCTACATCATTGAGTTGCCAATTGTCAATAATCTGAACATTACCTACCCAAACACGAATTCCATCATCCACTCTTGCTGAAAATGTAAATTCCCCAGTTGCTGGAGCTTTCAACCGCCCTGTCCACCGTACAGAGCACTCATTCGGATTCATGTTCTGAAAAGGGGCGGTCTCGTTCCAATAATAATCAATGTTGGTTTCGATTTTAGTACCGACAAATCTGTCGAAATTGGTGCCATCATAATAATCTGCCTTTAAGCCGTTTTGAGCGAATGCAGAAAAAGGGATAAATAAAGCGAATAAGGAAAGTAGGGTAAACATTTTCATAGAAATTGGTTTTTACAACCAAGATATTCCTATGAATAGATAAAAGCGGAATAAAATCGACGAAAGGGAGGTTTTATGGGATTTTTAAACAGTTGTTATTTTATTTGCCAACTAAATAATAAAGAATGGTCGGTCAGCACCCGGTAGTAAGTTTTACGATTTACCTGTGTAAATAGTACATTTTAATGGGCCCTAAATATTACATTTTGCCGCAACCCGAGCAGCCTGGAAGGAGGTAGAGTTTTCAATTTGCCCCGAAAACTCACACCCACTAAAAGGGGCTGGTACTCGCCCCAACCATTCCGCCTTTCGGCTTACTCTTTTAATTCAGTCAACCAATTGGTTTCTTGAATTTTACTATCTATTTCTCTAAAAGCACGCCCAGTTTGGTCTATTTCGATTTGTAAGGCTTTAATATCAACAGTGGCTATTTGTCTCCCATAACCATTATTGTTGATTTGAGCAGCTTGTCTAATATTTCTTAGTTTCTCGGAAAGCATTTTTAAGGAATCTCGCTTGGCGAGTGCTTCCATTAAGCGTTCCTCTTCGCCAATATATGTTTCATTATTGGTTTTGTTTATTCTTACTATTATTGTTTCTAAATCCATTACTGCCTTTCGCAATAATGCTAATAATTTTATGGGGTCTTCTTGTGGAAGTTTGTCCTCCGTAACGATTAATACGGGTCTAATTCTATTTTGAAGATGTTCTATTTTTTTCATTAAATCTGCTCTTAGTAATAAGCCTTCTGCTAATTTCATTGGTATTATTTTTTATTTTATAAGTATCTTGATGCAAAGGTAAGGTGATGCTGCGCAATGTATTTGCGTAGCAATAAATTTGTTTTTAGATTTCAAGAAATTATAATTTTATTGAGGAGGGGCAACTTTTCTAGGAATAAATTAACACTTCTAAAGAAGGTGAATTTTTATATCATTGCAATCCGTTATAAATAAGTAGTTATAGTATTTTTAATTACCGTACACTTTTTACTGAATCACGCACTTCGCTACGCTACGTGCGAAGAAGAAGTCTTTTGGGGTGAGTAAATCTTGATTTTTTATTAAAAAATCAAGATTTACTCACCCCAAACCCCTTGTTTTAGCCGCCATAGCCGCCGTTTTCAAAAAGTGTACGGTAGAGAATAGTATTTTTAATTGATGAAGATGAAGGTATTCTAATAAAATACAGTATTATTTAGAGCATTTAACAGTAATTTTTTATTTTAAGGGAAAACGAAAAAATAACCTACGCAAAACGATATACGACCTAGAGCAAATCAAGCAAAGAAACCGTTTTATCCGTTAAATCCGCGTTAAAATCCTTCTAGCTATGCTGCGTAGGTTATTTTTTGCTCACTCCCTAGTATAGCTTTCTCTTTTAAACAAAACAGTCGTTTGGTTCAAAACCAAACGACTGTTTTATTTACTATGCTATTAAAAGGATACCTATCTTGCTACCACCACCAATTCCGACCGTCGATTCTCCTGACGACCTTCGTCCGTTTCATTCGTAGCAATAGGGTCAGTTTCTCCAAATCCCACTGCTTGTACAATTCTATCCGCAGCCACCCCTTTTCCTAATAAATAGGTGCGGACGGCTTTAGCTCTATTTTCAGATAAAGTCAAATTCAAGGCATCATCCCCTCGACTATCCGTATGTCCATTTACTTCAATTTTAGCTTTAGGATATTCTGTTAAAACCCTGACCACATTGTTTAGTTGGGTGAAAGATGTATTGGTCAACTCCGCAGAATTAAATGGGAATTGGACAGATTCCAGAATAAATACCTTTGGTACAGTCACTTCTGGAAGACTTAAAAAATCGGCTATTCTTGCTTCCGCAGTGTTTGAAGTCAAATTCAAATCCAATGCGGTAGGGCCTAATTTTGCAGGTTCTACGGGGGCTTCTCTTACTGGTTCGGTTACTTTTGGTTCAGGTGTAGGCGGAGGTACATGTTTTTTCTCTTCGCCTCCCAAACACATTTTAAATAACGTGGCTAATAAAGCAAATAACAATAAAGCGAGTAATATCCATTTCCACGGAAAACCACTGCTTGATTTTTCTTCGATAATTTCTTTTCTAAGAGGCGTTTTAGATTCGTAGACAGGCTTTACTATGGGAGGTTCAGACAGGCTTGTACTAATACTTTCCACCGCAGGTTCTGTCTCTATTTTTATACCCGTTTTGGGTAGAATCGTATCAATAACATCAGGTTGTTCTTTTACTTCTGGAACGACTATTTTTTCTTCGACGACCGTTGTAGCAGGTTCTTCCACGATTGCTTTTGTTGCAACGGCTGCTGCCGCTCCTCCTAAAGCAGCGTTAACTACATCATCTTTAACAGCTTTGGGTAATTTAATAGTCAATTGCTTTGCCTTTGTTACAGGTACGACATTAACTTCTTGCTCAAACCCTTTCACATTGGTACGCAAATGTTTTAATGCCGCCAACATATCTTTTTCATTGGAAAAATACCGACTTCGAGCAAAGGACTTTCCTTTTTTATCAATGATGGAAAAATAAAATTGATTTTTACTTTTCTTCCATGTTTTATAGTATTTTTTCTTATCTCCATTTTTTACGACCTCTGTTATCCCTGCATCTCTTGCGCCTCTTTTTTCATAATTTTTACTATATAATAGGGCCTGTCCACCTTCATCGTGATAGTGGAAATAATGGAGTTTGTTGTTATCACTTTTAAAACCCTCAAAACCAACTAAACCTAAAGGTGCGTTTTGTTTTATATCGTATTTTTCTTTAGCTTTTCGTTTCTTCTTGTCTTTCTTTTTAGAAAGTTTAAAGGAGTTTTTAGTATTACTTGCCTCCTTTCTTAAAAATGCGATGGCAGATTCCATTTTACTTTGGCTCTCAAACATCCTACTTCTACCTATTTCATATCCTGCCTTTGTTTTAAAAATGAAATAATGTTCTCCGTCCTGTTGGACTAATTGAAATCGTTTTTCTTGTTTATTATTTTTGATGAGGTCTAAAATAGCCTTGATTCGTTTGTTTTTTCCATCATACATCCGACTGTACAGTAAGACCTTACCCCCTACATCATTAAAATGAAAAAATCTGCCTTTCTTTCCCTCTTCAATTAATTCAAAACCAGCTTGTTTGCTAGTCGATACTTTATCAAAATTATATAATTCTTCTCGTAGCCCTATTTGTTTTTTAGAGACAACTTGTTCCCCTTGTTTCTGATAATTGACTTTAAATTGATTACTGGAATTGGCATAGCTTTTCAGGCGCGCCAAAATATCGCTTGCTGTCTCAATCTCCTCAAAAGAAGTGCTTTGTGCGATACCCAATACTTCAAAATAGTATTGACTATTATTTCCAGGTTGAATAGCAATTTGTTCATTATCCCTTAAATTGACGAGCACCTCTTGGAGTTGTGTTAAGCAAGTTTTTCTATCTTGGTAATCACTACTACTGAGATAAGTTGTGTCACTATTACCAATTTGAAAAATATAATCATTTTTTAAACCAGCTTGAAGTAAATCTATTCTCATATTTTACAATTTTGTCATTTTGAAAAAGGGAATGCACCCTTTTATTTTGAGAAATCGAAGGTAAGATATAAAAATTGATGTAGTACTGGTAGCCTAGTGTTATATTATTTTTTTTTATAATTGACTAAGTACATTTTTAGCCGTTAAAAGATAAGGACTATTTAGAGTGGAGATTAGTCGACAAAGATTAGAGATAAAAGAAAATTACAAACGGATTAGAATGATTAGGTCATTGAAATAGTAAATACCCCTTGTACCGACGAATTCATTCGTCGGTACAGAGCGCACTTACAAAGTTAGACTATATTCACTATTTTTTAGAAACCCTTTAATTCATCAGTATTTTTCCAGAAAATGACCGTCCATTTTCATCTTCTACTGTAAATAAGTACATACCTTTTGGTAAATTATTTCTTTCTACTTGGATATAGGGGTTTTGAAAGTTGCTTAGCTGACGGACTTCTTTTCCAAGCATATCGGTTAGTTTAAAATTGATGGGCCCAATGCCTTCTGGCAAAACGATGTTCGTTAAGTCTTTCATTGGGTTAGGCATCACAAAAATTTCTGACAATGGATTGTCTACTTCAAAGGTTGGAGTAGTGATATTACTAGTTCCTAAACCCGTTGTATCTCTTACATAGAGCATGGCAAAAAGCATCATTTCATCTTGTGAAGTTGGACCCCATCGTACAGATTCTGGACCATCATTTATCCATTTAGCTTCATGGGTGACCCCATGAGAAAGGTCCACATAAAGAAACTCATCAAAGACACGATTTGGAATGTGTTGATAGTCAAAAAATGGAGCAACACAGCCCGGTATACCTCTTGGGCAGGACGCATCATAAACGAGTTCATCAGCAACTCCTGCTTGATTGTTTGTCCAAATTTTATAGCTGGTGCCATATTGGTGCGTATGTCCAGCAACATTCCATACAAATATTTCTCCAGGAAATTGAAGGTTAGCACTATGGGTTATTTCATTTCCATTATTTGGAATATCTATCCAAAGATAAGGTACTAAATCAGACTCCATTTCTTGTGCGGCAGTACCTGTGGGTTGGGTATAAACATTAATATAAACTTCGTTTTGATAAACACCTCCAGCCGTGAAATTAATGGTATGAGAATTCAAATCAAGTACATGATTTCTACCCCATTTATAAGCCGTTTTATGAGGTAAGACGATATCGTTACTTTCTTGTACGGTGGCTACAAAACTTACATCTTGGGTATGGTCTTGATGTCTTCTAAAGCCATCTGGTACGTTTCTAGCATTCGAACTATAATCATAGATAATAAAATGATGAGAAAAGTTAGACATTTTAATATCTAATCTATTGACCTCTATTTCTTCCGTGTTATCCAATTGATATTTGGTAAAAAACTCATCTTCTCCTGCTGGGTCAATGAAAAATGGTCCCATTTTTATTTGAAATCCTTCGGACGGGTCGGGTGCAGGTGGCGCACCTTCTGGAAAAGAAGCGCTACCCATCCCATTATTATAATAATCCATTAATAGTTCTTCTTCGACAATGGTTTCTTCTTTGGGTGCACCAAATAGAATCCATTGGCGGACTAATTCTTTTTCGACATCTGTCAGAGAACCATTTACTGGCATAGGGTCATTTTCTCCACTTTCTAAAACCATATCTTGATCTAAGCCCTGATTGATTTTTTTGAATAAAAAACTTTTATCAACTCTTCCAGGATGCACTAGTTGATATCCTTTGGCTGCTGCCGTATTATTTTTGGCGGTAACACCAACTATATTATCATAAACAGCAGCAGCTTTGGTGGCTGTGCTATTTCCAATACCTTCTAAATCTAGACCTGCTTGAGGATTGTTATTACTATGACAACTGACACATTTATCTTGGAAAATTTCGTAAACTCGAAGAGCAGTAGATGGGGATTGCCCGATTAGGGAAAATGTACCAACTAATAGTAGGCAAATAAGGGAAAATTGCTTCATTACAAAAGATTATAAGTTATTAATACAAAACCTTTAGGGAGTAAGCTTATAAAACTTACTCCCTTTTCCCTAAAATTGATAATAAACTATTTGCTATGCAAATTTTTAGTGTAGTTTAACGTATGTAAGACCTTTTTTCTTTAATGAATGGTTTGATAAAAATGAACCATTATTAATATTGTTTTTTCAAAGTTCCTTAATGCTTATCCTTTTTGTTTTAGGTGAGAATTAA
>CAYMSC010000056.1:18289-20363 GCA_964392805.1 uncultured Saprospiraceae bacterium | reverse complement strand
GAAATAAACGGTCTGACTTCTGACCTCTATGGTACTGGCTTCGCCAGGTTAGGGAGCAGGTAATAAATAAGGTATCCAAAATGATAGTTTTATTTTGTTCTTATTCAAGGCACAAAAAACGGAGTTGCCCCTTTGGGTAATGAGTATTTTTGCAACGCAGAAGAAGCGCAAAAGAAAGCTATCAGGTGGGTAGGTTATTTTTTACCTGTTCCCTAACTACTGACACAACTATAACTTTAAAAAAGGAATCTTAGTATTTAGGGAGAAGTGGTAAGTGAGGAGTGGTAAGTTGTAAATTGGGTCAAATGGCTAATGACCAAATGACCAATGACTAATTTTATTTAAAATTATGAGACAACGAGCAGTTATTTACACAAAATTTGGGTATTTTGAATTAGTAGGGAGTGAGCAAGGTATTTATTCTGTAAAAAGATTGGATTACGAAACGGAGATTACGGAAGATTTACCGAAGGTCTTGCGAAAATGCGCCCAACAATTGAATGCCTATTTTGCGGGTAAACGCAAAGCGTTTGACTTAAAGTTGGATTGGTCGGGAGCGACAACATTTAACAAAAAAGTTTGGCGCGTATTATTGCAAGTTCCTTATGGACACACCATCGCTTATGGTAAAATTGCTAAATTAATAAAAAATCCACAGGCCTATCAAGCCGTTGGCTTGGCGAATAAACATAATCCAATTGCGATTATTGTGCCTTGTCATCGTTGCATTGGTGCGAACGGAGAAATGGTCGGTTATTCTGGTGGTGGCGTAGATATTAAGCAGGAATTATTGCGATTGGAAAACCCGATGAGTTTTGCGATACAAGGGAAACTGTTTTAGGAGTTGGAGTGGCTGAAAGTTATAGGAGTCGAAAGGATTTGGCAGGGAAAAAATCATAAATCATAAATCTGTCCCATAAAAACTAGATAGATTTATGATGTAAGATGTATGATTCTGCTAACTCAAAAAATAGGATGAACAAACATCGTTTGTGAACCGCAAAGCGGGGGGGCTTCTTTCACCCCAACTTCTAGGATAAATAAGGGACCTTCTACCTCTAAGCTCCTTTTGCTTACCCACCTTCCCACTTTAACAAAAGAATAATCAACAAATTTAAACTTAGCTCCAATAAAAAAGCGTTATAAAATTGAAAACTACGGATAATTCAGTATTAACTTTTTTTGCACTAAAAATTGGTGACATTCTAGTGTTTTCCCCCTTTGTAGGGGGCTAAGGGGAGGATTATTTAAATTTTTTACTGAAAATTTAGCTCCTTCCTCCCCCCAACCTCCTCCGAAGGGGGAGAATACCCTTGCAAATACTTAATTTTTCTATTAAAAAAAGAAAATGTTCATTTACAAAAACTTTTATCCGTAGTTTTCAATTATAAAATAAAACTACATTAATGCAATTAAACCTTAGGTATATATTTTTTTTAATCTTCGGACTTGCTAGCCAGGTTGTTATGACGGCGCAAGATAGTCTTCCTGTTATAAAAGCAAAGGTAGATGGAGAGATCGTGACCATTGATTATTCAGGAGAAGACACCCTGTTGGTTTCAGATTTGGAAGGCGTTTCCATCTCTGTGCCGAGGAGTTTTGATAGTGTGGATGAACAAATTCGCTATCAAAAATATAAACGCTATGCTACAAAAGTATATCCTTATGCGGTAGAAGCGATTAAAATTTTTAGAGAAGTCGAAGAAGTGACGTTGACGATGAATAAACGTAAACGTAAAAAACATATCAAAAGACTTCATAAAGATTTGAAGAAAGAATTTACAGACCCTTTGAAAAATTTGAGTAAGACGCAAGGTAAAATCTTGATTGAGATGATAGAAAAAGAACTGGATACTAGTTTCTATGATTTGATGAAAAGTCTACGAGGCGGATTTACTGCTGGGTATTGGAGTACTTTAAGTCGAGTTTACGGCTATCGGTTACGAGAAAAATATCAAGAAGGGGATGACCCGATTTTAGATTCGGTCTTGTATGATTTAGATATTTCACATAAATAATAAGCGGATAAAACCCTAAAACCTCTCCTTAAAAAATCCTAAATTTGCGGCGTTAA
>CAYMSC010000056.1:0-18189 GCA_964392805.1 uncultured Saprospiraceae bacterium | reverse complement strand
AAGCGGATAAAACCCTAAAACCTCTCCTTAAAAAATCCTAAATTTGCGGCGTTAAAATCAATTTCTCTTACAAAACCAACGAATGTTCGATAACCCTGCATTAATTTTAGATAGTACTGCCACACCAAAAGGACAAATTAACTGGAAGAGTCCTTCTAATTTAGCCATCGTCAAATATTGGGGGAAATATGGTGTGCAATATCCTCGAAATCCGTCCATCAGTTTTACTTTAGAAAATGCTTTTACGCAAACTGTTTTAGACTACGAACCCAAAACGGACCAAGGCGAAGGTATTTCCCTAGACTTCACTTTTCATGGAGAAGAAAATGAAGCCTTTCGGATTAAAATGGTGCAATTTTTGGAAAGCATTCGACCAATTTTTCCTTTTTTGAATCAATTGCATTTAAAAATTCGGTCAGGAAATTCTTTTCCACATTCGGCTGGAATTGCTTCTTCGGCTTCTAGCATGAGTGCTTTAGCATTATGTTTATGCACCTTAGAGGACGAATTATTTCAAACTTTACAGGAAGACGAATTATTTGATAAAAAAGCCTCTTACGTTGCTCGCTTGGGGTCAGGAAGTGCTTGTCGCTCTATTTATGGAGGAATGGCAGCTTGGGGGGAAACGGATGCTATCATTGGTGCTTCTAATGATTATGCAGTGCCATTTGTGGACCAACTACATGATATTTATAAAAATTTCCATGATGATATATTGATAGCGAGTCGAAGTGAAAAAAGTGTGTCTAGTCGGGCAGGACATGGGCTAATGGAAAGAAATGCTTATGCCGCCCCTAGATACCAACAAGCTAATGACCGCATGAAAAAATTGGTAGAAGTTTTGAAAAATGGAGATGTGGAAACTTTTGGCGAAATTGCCGAAAACGAAGCATTGACCCTTCATGCCTTAATGATGACTTCCGAACCTTCTTATATTTTAATGCGACCTAACTCCTTAAAAATGATTGAATTAATTCGGAATTTTAGAAAAGAAACCAAACACCCAATATATTTTAGTCTCGATGCAGGACCAAATTTACACGTTTTATATCCTGAAACCATCATCCACGAAGTCCGACCTTTCATTGAAGAACAATTAGTGCCATTATGTGAAGAAGAAATGTGGATATCGGACTGGGTAGGCGAAGGGCCAGAGCAGTTGGAGGAGGTTCAGTAGGCGGTTTGCAGTAGGCAGTAGCAGTTTGCAGAGCTATAAAATCTTGTTATTCTGTAATCCACCATTTATCGATATATTCAATTTTCTGTCCCTTCATTTTAGCAATAAGCTGAACAGGATTGTCATCTACCATAATGCGGTCACCATGAAAATTTTTCAAAAAGCCTTCTTTTACCATATGGTTAATATGGGCTAAAATATGGTCGTAATAGCCGTTTACATTTAAAATGCCGATGGGTTTATCATGTAAACCCAATTGTTGCCAAGTGAACATTTCAAAAAACTCATCAAGCGTCCCAATCCCTCCAGGTAAAACAATAATCCCTGCTGCAACATCTACCATTTTTTGCTTTCTTTCGTGCATGGTTTCGGTGATAATCAATTCCGTGATGCCATAATGAGCGACTTCTTTGTCTACCAAAAATTGTGGAATGGTACCAATAACTTTACCATTTTTGGATAGTGCAGCATCTGCTACCACCCCCATTAAGCCGACATTACCCGCACCATAGACGAGGGTGATGCCTTGTTCTGCCATTGTTTCGCCTAACTTTTTAGTAGCTTCAGTGTAGATAGGATTTAAACCTGGGCTAGACCCACAAAAGACAGCTATACTTTGCATAATGGAGTTTTTAATCTTGAAAATAGGAAGAACCATTCAATTCAATGAATAGTTCCAAGCCGACACAAAGGTAGTAAAATTGAAAGTTATTAAAGGGATTAAAAGCAATTTTGGGTAATCCCTTATTATAAGTATCAGACCAAAGGTCGTTAGGCTAACGATTGAAACTTCTAAAATTTAGAAGAGAATCATGTTGAAAATATGAAAAATATTGATTTAAAGATGAAATCTAAAGGCCGTCAGGCTAACGATTTGAAATAGCTATTTTTTAAAGCTAGACACGTTGAAAACGTTAAAAATATTGATTTGAAGATGAAATCTTCAAATATCGGCAAAAACGTAAGTCGTTGATTGTCAGCAACTATTTTCTTAGCCTGACGGCCTTTGGTATCAAACTTGAAATAAATATCTGGTTGACTGAAGTCAACTAACCGTTCTGCTTTTGCAAAAATTGTCAAATAACTAAATAAATTTACCCCATTTTGCAGACCGTTATACTTTTGCTTTAAAAAGGGTATGTAATTGCCTTAAACTAATCGCAATTATTAATAATGCTACCATCATTGCTCCTATAGTATTCCCTATGCCTCCACTTAATTCAATAAACCCCTTTTCAAAAATTTCCTCAATACCTACATTTTTTAGGAGCAAGAAGCCTGTTAAGTTGATAACCAAATGAATAATGGCACAATAGACTAAGTTCTTAGATTTATAATAAACCCATCCTAAAAACAAACCTCCCAAACTAGCAGAAACGAATTGGATAGGATTTATATGTAGTGCACCGAATAAAAGACTAGAAATCGTTATTGCCAACCAAGGGGCATAGTTTTTTAATAAACCATCCAAAATGACCCCTCTATAAATATATTCTTCAAAAAAAGGGGCACCAAAAATTAGGGCGATAAACATAAAAATATCCATATTGCCAAAGTTCTGAATCATAGATTCTTTGAAAAAATCAGAAATTGGGATGAATTCAGTAATGGGCATTATCACCCCTAAATCAAGAGCTATCGTAGCCAAAATGATTAAGGTAACTGCTTTAAAATCAATCTTTTTTAAAAAATTGGGTAGTTGTCCTAAAGTGTTGGCTCGAAAAATCTTACCAAGGTATAAAGTAGTAGACATCGCTAAAAAATATCCTGTTAAAAAAATGGCGGTTTGTGGTAGCCTATTTTCATTAATAGAAAAAAGGACTAAGGTGAAAAAGTAGAGTAAGCCTAAATTAATTATAAAAAGGCCAATAGCTTGTAAAAGTGTTGGGTATGGCTGGATTTTAGTTTCTGTCATTCGTTAATCAATTTGTTAATAATTTTAGGGCAGTTAGATTGAAAATTGATATGGGAAAACGCCTATTATGACTTGACACGGAATTCTATTGCAACTTTTTGACAAAATAGGAATTTTTTGCTTTTTTATGTTCCGTAAATCAAGAGCGTTTGTAAAGTTTATAACTTTGCTTAAATGCTGTCCTAACACATAATTAGAATCAATGCAATCAAGCAATAAATTTGAATTATCAGAACTTGTCAATAAAAAATTAAATAGCTACCCAAATGCGGCTGAAATACGGAAAAATATTAAGACCACTATCTTTAAATTGGAGCAGGTTGAAAAAATAAAACTATTAAAAAGTTTAGATGGTGGGACTAGTGCATTCTTAGCTAAAGCCCTTACAAAAGATAGCAAAGAAATCATTATCAAAATACCGTTGTATCAACAAGACTTGGGGACGGAGTTTAAAAATGAAATTAAGGCATTAGAAATAGTTGGAGGCAAAGGATATGTGAAATTATTTAAATATGATAAGGACTTAAAAGTGGCCTATTTAGAACAACTAGGAAAGCCGCTTGGAGATTGTGGGTTCTCCATAAATCGCCAAATAGAAATTATTTGTCAAACTTTAATGCCCTCTTGGATTCCTTTAAAAGAGCGTAATCAATTCCCTGATACAATTGAAATTGCAGATTGGTTTCAGGGATATATAAGCGAGTCTTGGAAAAAGTTAAACCAGCCATTTTCTATACAATTATTAGCAAAAACTACTGCTTTTATAGCAAATCGAAAAAAGGAGTATTCCCCTAAGCGAGCATGTTTGGTTCATGGAGATGCCCATAATTATAATGTGTTGCAAGCTACTTTAGGCGAATCAACTTCTTTTAAACTGATTGACCCTGATGGAATAATGGGGGAACCCGCCTACGATTTAGGCGTGATAATGAGAGAATGGGCGGATGAATTGATAATAAATCCTAGAGAAAAATTAATAGATAGATTAGCTTTTTTACATCAATTAACAGGAGTCGCAAAAACGCCAATATGGCAATGGGGATTGATACAATGCGTAGCGACAGCGTTGGTTCTTTTACAAGCGGACCAAAAAAAAGAGGGACAAAAATTAATATCAATAGGGGAATGTTGGAAAGACTTCAATCCAAGTGATTATAAATTTAGCCAATAGGTAACTTTTGCTACTAAGGCTCGATTTCTAACCCCAAACTGGTCAAAAGGATTGGTCAAATAATTATCCGTGTAAACGATAAAGAAATCAGAAACAGGCTTGAAACGCCATTGGAAGCGAGCGTTGATATTCAAGTTGTCAAATTGATTATTATATTGAATAAAAGTGCTGAAGAATAATTTTTTAGAAAAAGTGAGGTCAATTTTTGGACCAATTAGCCAAAGATTAGCCCTTTCGAAGGGTTCAGCTAATCGGATATGATTATAATTATAATCAAGTGCAATAGAACCAAACGGGGGGAATTTGTAAGTAAAACTTCCACGCATTCCTGTCCTAAAACCGTTATAGAATTGACCAATAGTAGGTCTTACTTCCCACTCAAATAAATTAAATTGTGGAGAGCTATATCGGACGCCAAGCGTTGTGAATCTATAAATTTCACCAGCAGGTAAGAAGATGTCATCTGCTTGAATACGAGTCGGGTCAAAATCGTTTAGTAATAATACCCGATTATAGTCGACATTAAAGGTTAGATTAGCCGTACTTTTAAATTGTATTCGCCAAAACGCTTCCAATCCTGAATCCGCTAAACCAAAGTCTGGTTGTACTAAATTATCATCATTCCCTACCTTAAAAATCCATCGAGCATCAAAGCCCACATTCATTTCAGAAATAGGGCTATTTTTTGGATAGAAGTTTAAAGATGCTTCGGGACTTACTAATAAAATATCTCTACGAGGGACAAAACCGACTTCTGCATCATACCCGGCACCCACAAATAAATGTGCCCATTCAACGCGATATTTTCGACGATTATAGACTAATTGCGTGAAGTGGGTAAATTTATCTGCTTCGTCATTAGGTGTAAATGCTTGGAAATAATTGGTTTTTCCAACCCAGCGGTTGTCAGGAGAGGCTAGCCGATATTCGACACCCGCAACCCGATTGAATTTATTAAATGTACCACTAAAATCACTAGCATCAATCGCCTGTTTATTTACGCCCATAAAGGCAATGTTGGAGCGTTTGCCAACTCGCTGTTCTACTGCAGCAACGGTAAAATTAAAACTGGGTAAATCATTGTCCACCTGTTTAGCAGTTTGCATATTTAGTAACCCAACTCTTAATTTATCATTTAATTTTCCACTAAGTCTCGCACCATAAAGAATTGTATTTTGAATATTTTGTCCTGTTGCCGTATCAATGGCAACACCAATTCTTCGAGAGAAAAAAGGATTGGCACGACTCGGACCAAAACTGCCGAATAAATCTGCATTCTCCAAGAAAAATTGTCGTCTTTCTGGAAAGAATATCTCAAAACGGTCCAGATTAGTTACTTGTTGGTCTACTTCTACCTGCGAAAAGTCAGGATTAGCCGTGAGGTCTAAGTTTAAGCCCGAAGTAACGGCTATTTTAGCGTCTCCACCTATATTAAAATCGGTAACCGCTTCGCTTTCTGTTTCGTCTTCAAAATCTCTAATCACCGATCCTGCTGCATAGGGAATAACAGAAATATTGGTCCCCGGTTTTTTTAAAGGCTCATCCCAAATCATTTCTCCCATATAGGTCAAATCCATCAAAATATTATTTCTAGGAATATTCACCCAACTTGTTATTTCATTAATTTGCGTATCATTTCGATAGGAATTAAATCGCCAACGAGTACTGCCTTCCGTATATCGAATGGTTTTAAAAGGAATCGCAAATTCGGCAATCCAATAATTCTCATAAATCTTGGATTCTCCGTCCCATTTGTTGTCCCAAGAACCATCAAAAGCACTTCTTTCTCGACCTCCACTAGAAATCAATGCCTCCCTACGAACACCCTCTGGGTTCATGCCAAATAGAAAAGCATTGGTTTGGTCGTTATAAGTATCGAATAGAATACTGATATTATCACTGTTTCTAAAGCCGAAATCTCTTTTTAAGGTAGGTGTTAAAAAATTATTAGCAGAGCTATAGCACTTGGTCGCCACATAAATGTAATCGTCATCGTAGGTCATATAGATTTCCGTTTCTCCACCTGCTTTAGAACTATCGGTTGGAAAAAATTGCCAGAAATCCGTAATACCACTGGATTTAAACCATGCTGCTTCATCCAATTGCCCATCTAAAACAATTTTCTCCGTTGTTTTTTTCAAATGAATATCAGGATAGATGTTTTGACCTATCTTTGTACCATCTTGCGCTTGTAGGCAGATGGAACATAAGAGAAAAAATAAATAGGGAATGAGCTGCTTCATAATTAGCTGCAATTTAATAAACTTACATATAAGATTATCAAATAAACCAAATTTTGACGAGAAATTTAGCTTAAAAAGTTCATTTACAGACAATTGAAACGATAAGAAAAACGATATGTTTAAGGATTCTACCATTAATTTACAAGAGTTGCAAAATTCTCTTTTTGCAGTAGCTTACAAAATGATAGGGGAAGTTGCTCCGAGCCAAGATATTGCTCAAGATACTTTAGCTGTTTATTTATCAAAGTTGGCAAAAAATGAATTATCTACCATAGTGAATTTAAAGAAATATCTTATAAAAACGGCTACAAATCGAAGTATTAATTACCTTAAAAAAATAAAAAAAGAAAGAGCCAATTACGTTGGTGTTTGGTTACCTGAACCCATTTTGAAAATATCCAACCCTATAGATGCTAAGTTAGATGTAGCTTATGGATTGACTTTTTTATTAAGCCGATTGACGCCTAAAGAAAGGGCTGTTTTTATATTAAAAAATGCTTTTGATTTTACCTTTAAAGAAATCGGAGAAGCCCTCACTTTGAAGGAAGCTACTTGCCGTAAAACGTTCCAACGATTAAAAGAAAAACTAAGGACTTCCAGAAATGACACGGAGGTAGATAAAACGATAAAAGAACGCTTGTTAAAAGGCTTTTTAGCCGTCGGACAAGAAAACGGTATGTCCCAACTTATTAATATTTTGAAACAGGACATTGTTATTTATTCCGATGGTGGTGGTAAAAAATCGGCTGCTACTAAACCGTTAATAGGAATAGAAATTTGCACAAAATTTTTATTAGGCCTTTTCAAAAAAAGAGGCAATGAATTACTTGTTTCCTATCGAGAAGTCAATGGAGAACCTGCCTTACAACTCCATACTTTGGAAGAGGAATTGGATACGATTATCTTTTTCTCTTTAGACAATCATCAAATTAGTCGACTGTTTTTTATTAGAAATCCTGATAAATTAAATCGGAATAATTAGCTAGGGAAACCAGAAAAAAATCCGTTCAAATCCTTGAAAATCCGTTGAATCCGTGGTCCTATCCTCCTAGCAAAGAAAAAAATCAAAATCAGGTCACGAAAAATTCAATTCAATTGTCAGTTATTCAAAAATCATTTTAAATTCACCAAAACTGACAAAAAATGAAAAAGGTACATTATTGCTCTGGTCTATTCATCACTATTTTTATTATCCTCCATTTTGGAAATCATCTATTTGCTCTAATCAGTCCTGAGAAGCATATCGAAGTAATGGAAATGGTAAGAATCATCTATCGAAATTGGCTATTTGAGCCACTTTTAATATTGGCTTGTATCGTACAATTATTTTCGGGTATCAATTTATATCGAAATAAACGCCATAATTTAGTTGATGGATTTGATAAACTGCATATTTATTCAGGCTTATACCTAGCTGTTTTTCTAGTTATCCACCCAATGGCAATTTTTGCAGGACGCTTCTATTTTGAAGTAGATACTAATTTTTGGTTTGGGGCAATGGTGGTTAATATTTTCCCTTTCCCGCTGTTTTACGGACCTTATTATTTTTTAGGTGTATTTTCCTTTTTTACACACATCGCCTGCATTCATAGAAAAAGAGTAACCGCATTAGGTTGGAATGTTGCTGCGGATACCCACGCTAAGATAATTATGGTCATCGGCGCAATTGTTGGTTTATTAATATTAGCTGGATTAACAGGCTTTTTTCAAGGATTATCAATACCCGCTGAATATAGAAATCTGATGGGATAGGCAATTTTGCAACTCCATGTTAGAGGTATTAAGTAACGAGTAAAGAATAACTTGAACATTTCGCCGATAATTTTTTGCTCGTTACTAAATTATGTAGACATCAAACTTACAAATACCTTCTAATTTCAGTCTCCATTTTTTTAATTCAATGCAAAACTTCGAAACACTTCGCTAATATTCTGCTCCTTTAAATCCAATCCAAATCTATCAGGAATACCAAAAATGGAATGAAAACAGAGCAATAGTTGTTCCTTTGTCCATTCTGAATATTTTTGCCGACCATTAGACTGGTTAGCAGATGGGACCATTTGATAGTCGATGTTATATTGCTCAAAAATTAAATTAGCTCTTTTCAAGTGAAAATCCGAAGTAACGATTAAGGCACTTTTCATGCTTCGCATTTTCATTATAGTGGCAGAATGGTAGGCATTTTGGTAAGTATTTAAAGCTTTACTTTCTTTTATAAGGACCTCTGCTGGTACGTTTTGCTGCAAAGCATAAGCCCTCATTGCTTCTGCTTCAAAACATCCATCACTATTTAATTGAAGGCCTCCTGTTAAAATCATTCTTGTCGCGTAACTTTTTCTATATAATTCAATCCCTTTATCCATTCTAGCTTGCAAAGAAGCAGCTAGCTTACAATCGGCTGTCAAGCCGCCACCCAAAACTATAATGGCATCATATCTATCGGCTAACTTGTCGTTTTGAGGAACAGGCAGAAGGAGTGGCAAAGTAAAAAAACTATACACAATAAATAGTCCCACAAACAAAATATAAGGAAAGAATTTTCTCATAAAAAGTTTATACTTAAATCAGGTTTTCTTTAATAATCGGTCTTATAATTTGTTGTGTAAAGTTTTGATTTTGTGCTTATAAAACGTCTATATTTTTCTAAATGTTTTGATTATATCGGCTAAAATACAAAAATAGTTATTTATTGGTTAGGAATGGTTGAAAAGCTTGATCTAAATTCGGCGAGAAAGTACACTAGGCAGCCGATTTTCCCACGGATTTTATTTCCCCACAGATTTAGAGATTGAATTAAGGGATAAAAGCTCATCAACCCTCTTTCTTCAAGTTCGTTTGTATATCCATTAATAGAAATGTAGTGAAATAGCAGAAAAACGAAGTGAATAACCACTTGTTAACTTTTTATAACTAAAAAAAAACTGATATTGCACAGTAAACAATTTGGCTACTGGTAGGTAATTTTTTAAGATTTTTATATATTACAGCATTTAGATTAATAAAAAATTTAAAAAGTGAGAATTAATTAATAATCAGCTAACTAAATAATTTAATATTTCAACTTCATTTTTAATAAATATGTTTACGTATTATTGAAAAAATAATAAGTTTGGTTAGATAATTTCATTTTTCACAAATACTATAATTTTTTTACAATCATCACCACTTACCTACACAGTTACTAACTTTTCGATAAGGCTAAACATCAATGAGGTTATTCAAACCTTTTTTCTTATTAATTCTATTTGGATGGACTTTTGTTGTTAATGCTCAAATTAATACCATCAAATTTGAACATTATACGGCAAACCAAGGTCTGTCTCAATCCACTGTCAAATGTATACAGCAGGATCATCTAGGGTTCATGTGGTTTGGCACCATCAATGGTCTCAATAGATTTGATGGGCTGGATTTCACCTCTTATAACTTTTTCCCACAAGATTCTTCTAGCCTTACCAGTAGTCATATTACTGCCTTATATGAAGACCAAAAAGGTAATTTTTGGGTGGGTACACCTGATGGATTAAATCAATTAATACGAGAAACAAATAATTTCCACCGATTTGTCCATTCTAAAGACAATTTGAATAGTTTGCCCGATAATTATATTCAAGATATATTAGAAGATAGCGATGGTAATTTATGGATAGGAACAAGGGGAGGACTTAGTAAATACGATAATCAAACAAATAGATTTGAGACTTTTCAAAAAGGAGCGGCAAACTCCGTTGGCATGAAAAGCAACCGAGTAAGTTGCATCTACGAAGATAAAAATAAAGATTTGTGGATTGGTTATTACGGCTTAGATGGATTGCAAAAATATGACCAAAAGGGCCAAAAATTTGAAACTGTTTTATATAATAATAATCCAGACGAAGAAGAGAATACCCCACTTAATGTTACGGTATGGGATGTATTTGAAGATAGTCAAGATAATTTCTGGGTGGCAACCGATAAATATGGCTTAATTCTTTTGGACCGTATGACCAAAGAATACCTTGTTTACCAAGAAAATGAGCAAGATAAATCTGGCATTAATGCCTCCACCATTATGGATATTGATGAAGATGATGTTGGTAATTTATTAATTGCGACAGAAGGTGGTGGGCTAAATGTGCTCAATTTAGAGAACTTTGACAAAACTACTCCTCAGTTTGCACAATATCAAGTTGAACCACTGAATGCTTATAGCATTAATGATAACTTCTTACAGTCCATTTACAAAGATAAAGCTGGGTTAATCTGGATTGGTTCCAAAGATAGTGGTATCAATAAAATTGACAAAGGTATTCAAAAATTCACCCATTATCAGAGTAATCAATTAGCAGATAATAATCTAACAAATAAAGATATATGGAGTATTTCCCAAGACCATGTAGGTAATGTTTGGGTAGGTACAGCGGACGGCTTGAATAAAATAGACCCCGAACGCATTAACATTGAATATTTCCACCACATTCCTAAAGATGAGCGTTCTATTAGTAGTAATCACATCTATGCTATTTACCAAGATAAAAATTTAGATATTTGGATTGGTTCAGATGAAGGACTTAATAAATTGCCCTTCAGTAAAATTCTTTCCCCTAGCTTTATTCGCTTTAAACATGATAAAGAAGATAAAGCATCGATTTCTGATGACCTTATTCGATGTATGCTAGAAGATGATGATGGTAATTTTTGGATTGGCACCAATAAAGGACTCAATCTAATGAACAGAAAAGAGGAGGTTTTTAAGCATTTTTATAATGATAAAAGTGGAAAAAGTAATATTATTCACTGCATGCTCTCTGATAAAAAGGGAAGGCTTTGGCTAGGTACAGAGAGTGGACTCGTACGCTATATTCCACAAAGTAGAAAATTCATCAACTATCTCAATGAAGAAGATAACCCAAATAGTCTGAGTAGCAATATTATTAATGCTATTTATGAAGATATAAATGGTAATATTTGGTTAGGTACACCTGAAGGCTTGAATAAAATGACCGAAAATAAAGAAAGCATCACTTTTGAATACAGTGGTCTTCCCAACAGTACGATTTATGCTATTCGGGGAGATAGAACGGGTAATTTATGGTTGAGTACCAATACAGGTTTGATGAAGTTTAATCCTAGAAAAAAAACGACTAAAAAATTCACGAATAAGGATGGACTACAAGATGGTGAATTTAATCCTAATGCCAGCTATAAAAATTGGGAAGGTGAATTATTCTTTGGTGGTTCTGATGGATTAAATATTTTTCAACCAGAAGAATTGCTACTTAACGAAGAAAAACCTAAAGTTATCCTAACTGATTTTGTCATTAATTATGAACCTGTCAAAGTTCGGCCTGATGGACAACTTAAAAAACATATCAGTATCGCCGAAAGTGTCACGCTTTTTCCCGGTGATAATAAAGGATTTTCCTTTGAATTTGTTGCACTTAATTACACCCAGTCTGAAAAAAATTCCTATAAGTTTAAACTCGAGAATTACGACGATACTTGGAAATATCCAAATAATCAAAATATTGCCTTTTATACAAATATTGACCCAGGCAATTATGTTTTCAAGGTTCAAGCAGCCAACAATGATGGTATTTGGAATGAAGAAGGAACTTCCATAAAAGTCAATATCCAACCAACATTTATTCAAACTTGGTATTTTAAGGTGGCGGTGCTTCTAGCTGCTATTGGTCTAGGCTATCTGATTTACCTCAATAGGGTTCGTTCGTTTAGACAAAGGAGTGTTACCTTGGAAAAGATGGTCAAGGAACGTACAGAACAGTTAGAGAAGAAAAACAATGAATTAGCAACAACTGTAAAAACATTAGAAGATACACAACAACAATTAGTGGTCTCCGAAAAAATGGCTTCTTTGGGTCAATTAACCGCAGGTATTGCTCATGAAATCAATAATCCTATCAATTTTATTTCCTCTAATGTCCAAGCGTTAAAAATGGATTTTCAGGATATGCAAAATGTCTTAAAAAAAGTAAAAGAATTAGAAAAAGCAAAAGATCCTGTCAAATTAACCAACGAATTAATCCATTTAGGTAAACAATTAGATTTTGATTTATTAGAGGAAGAAATCAGTGAATTACTTGGAGGCATTGAAAGAGGAACGGAACGTACCGTAAATATTGTTAGTAGTTTACGTACTTTTTCTAGAAATTCTACTGAAAATTTCTCCAAAGCCAATATACACGATGGAATTGATTCAACCATTACTATTTTAAATAGTCAGCTGAATGGACATATATCTATCAAAAAAATGTATGGGAATATTCCTCCAATTAAATGTCAAATTTCTCGACTCAACCAAGTTTTCTTAAATATTATTAACAACTCCATCCAGGCAATTAATGCCCAATCAAATGGTCTTCCCCACCGTGGTATTATTAAAATTACTACCAAAAAAATGGGCGACCAAATTCAAATCTCCATAAAAGATAATGGTGGTGGTATGGATGAAACTACCCGAAAACGCCTCTTTGAACCATTCTATACCACTAAAGATGTTGGTGAAGGAACAGGGTTGGGGCTATCTATTTCCTACGGTATCATTGAGCAACACAATGGAAAAATAGATGTTTTTAGTGCGATTGGAGCGGGAACCGAATTCTTAATTTACCTACCTTTAAATGGGCAAGAAGTATAATTTGAAACTTTCCTTTTTTACAATTAAAAAGCGCTTATATACTAAAACGAAATAAAAACCGAAAATGGACGGTAGTTATATTAGGGCGAAAAATCATAAATCATACATCATAAATCCTTGTAGTTTTTAAGGGACAGATTTATGATTTTTCGCTCGCTAATTTACCATCAACATTTTTCGGTTTTTAATCTGATGCGCTATTAATTATTTCTAGTAGCTTTAATCCTAGCTACAAATTTCCTTGCAGTTCCAGGGTTAATCGGCTGAATTTCATAATTCTCTCCATCTTTCATTTTAATCACTGTTTCTTTTTTCTTCAATCCTGTAACGGCATCATTATAACGAGTGTTATTAGATACCGTACTCAAGATTCCTCCTTTATAGGCGAAGTAATAAAAATACTCACTTGGAGATTTAACATAAATATAAACTCGATCGTCTCCTCTTGATGGCATTCGGAATTCGACATAACAAGTCAATGTTTTATTGATAGGGTCAGCCCCAATTGCCCCTAAACCAACCTTATCTTTTCTGGAAACAAAAGATTGATAATCTGGATCCCATTTCATCGGCAAATCACTAAAGAAAAAAGTGTGATGATTGTATTTCTTTGGAAAAAACAGGGTCCGATTTTTCATAATATTAACCGTTTCTGTTAACATTGGCCCACTTGGGATAAATTCGGCAAGCCCTTTTTCATAGAATTCTCCCTTACTGGCATAGGCAATATCGGGCGCATCAAAACTACTCGAAATAATATCTGTTGCCATAATTCGCAATAAAGCATCTGGGATAATTATATCTACTCCCGCCATTAAATCTGCTAAAACAGGCGCATCAAAAGTAGTAGAGTCCTGTTCATTAGGAAAAGTTGTCTCTATATTTCCAGCGGCTTTTACACTGATATATTTTAATCCATCACCTATATTCATAGGACCTTCGCCTTTTAGTTTTCCTGTTTTGTTGGAAAAAGTTAGCTTAGTCCCTTTTATTTGGTTTTCTAAAACTTTGGTAGAATCGCCAAATATAAATTCATCTGTTTCTTCATTAAATTTAAACACACCAGTAACGGGTAAAATAGGTCGGTCTTTTCTAAAAAATAAAGGCATCATTGTTCTTCCATAGATTCTTGTATTCTCTTTACTTAGGAAAAAGCCTGTTCTTAATTGCTCTCCATCATAATTTTTTGGCACTTCATAAGCAATCGTTAAATCTGTTTTATCTCCTTCACTATTAATGGTAAACCATTGTGGATTAGGCATCAGTGGAGCATCAAATTTTGCAAATCCATCGAACTTTAGATTTCTAGAAGATGCAAACAAAGCAATATCTCCACGAAATTGTGTCTTATTGTCGATATAAAAATCGTCTTCGGGATTGATTGTTCCTTCTGCTCTTGTTTCCGTCTTCTTTTCACTCCGCTTTCCTTTTCCAATTCTAGTGCCTGCAATATTTTCAAAGTAAATTTCTTGTTTTCGGTCTGCTATATTATATTCATAATAACCATTTGCCGTATATTCTTTTCGACCATTAATATTGACCGTTACTCGGTTAATAACGTGGTTTTTATTTAAGGTATCGGCTACAATTTTTGCATTCGTCAGCTCCTCCATTTTTCCACCTGCCATAATATTAATGTCTCCTGTTTCGGGGTAAATAAATGCGTCTGCTGAACGTATTGTCTCTACTCCACCAATTTCCAATTGACTATTTTTCAAATCGTATCGAGCTGATTTACCAGGAAAGGATAAAGAATCTTTATCGGGATGCGTAGAGGTAAAATTGGCAAATTCATCTTTTTTTGCCTTAAAAGTTATCGTTTGTCCATCCATATCCCATTCAAATTCATCCATACTGGTAAGATATTCATTATACGGTAAATAAGTTTCTCCAACGGCTGCATTAGATTTGAATTTGGCAAATTGTTTATCAAAATCAGCATATCCACTTAAATTACTAGTCTCTAAAACCAAAGCATCTGTTTCTAATGCTTTAATTTTTACATTCATTGTATCCGAACGAGCAGAAAATGAACCAAAAGAAAAATCTCGCGAAGACATACTTGCCTTTTCCCAATTGAGTAAGCCACTTCCTTTTAAACCTGATGGAGTTAACAAGCCTAATCCCGTAAATTTATAATTCCCTTCTTTATATAAGTCAAATGGTTCTTCTTTGGTCCTTATTTCCAAGCTATCAGCATATGGTTTCCAATTGATGGTGACGTCTAAGCCAACGGCTTGGGGAATTTCCTTACTTCGGTCTTCTTCCAAGTCAAATCGTTCGGCAGTCGCCGTCATCGTTTTGGGTTTAAAAATAATATCTTCCGAATTAACAACCGCCCCCAAATAAGATAAGGTACCTTCCCCTTTAAAACCTTCATTACTCAAATCAACTGCTCCTTTAAAGTTCCCTCTACTTTTATAAGTGGGGAAACCTGCTGCCGGGGTTTGCGTCAAAAAGCCTAGTGATTTATCTTCTTTTAAAACCAGTGTCTCCTCGAACTCTGGAAAAATATCAGCAGAGAACATTTTACCTTTAAAATGCAAATCATCTTCTGTAAAATTATCCAAACTATTAAAACTGAATGGGTTTAATTTAAAATAAAAAGAATCTCTTTTGTACAAACTATCTCTATCATAATATACGTAAGAATCTCCCTTACTCTGAAAAGAAGGGAAAATACCAATATCTTCTTTACCCGATTTATTAGAAGGCGCATCAATCAATAAAATGCCAGTCAAGTATTCTATCTCACTTCCTATCGCCTTTGCTACAGGATTCCCTTTTGCATCTGCATCGCCAGATGGTACAAATAAGTTAAAATAACGAACGGAATCTAATTCAACATTAAACTGGTCATAATTAAAACTAAATCCTTTTCCTTCAAAAACACCATAGGCGGCAAATAATCGACCGTCAAATTCCATATCTCGATTTTTCTTGAGCATCATCGCCTTACCTCTTGGAATTGCACCCACTTTTTGTTTCCCACTCAATTCTATATTTTTTACTCCGTTCATCACCATATCATTACTATTCAAATCAATGATGGCATTCGCATCGTTAGACGCAGAAGTAATTTTCAAATAATCAAAATCTACTTTTTGCCTACTAGCATCTGCATAATGAAATACTTTGTCTTTCACTTCTATCATTTCCGTATCTTTATCATAATTGATAAATCCTTTGGACACCATGTCGTATAAAAGAGGCTCGATACTTTTAATGTTGAATCTAGGATTCATTCGTTTTGCATAAGACCCCGCATCCAAGATGTTAGAATCTTCCATATCTGCAAAAATCTTTAAGGTAGATATAGGATTCTGAGAACCTATGCTTTGCATCTGACGATATACCTTTGGAGAAAAATATTTTAAGGATTCAAAAGAAATTTCTTGTTTAGCACTTTTACCAATTGCAACTGCCTGCCCTCCTACAGTGATAGAATCTTGGTCTATAAACCAAGTCATTTTATCCGAATCCATATTCAACTGATGAAAAGAAGTAAAAAATGGATTACGGTCACTTCCTCGCTCCCCTCTAGTAAAGGAAACGACTCGATTCACAATGTCAAATCGTAAATTAACAGATGGATGCACGATAGAGTCTTGTCCAGAATATAGACCAACTTCTACCCCACCGCCAGTAATTAATTCTCCTTTCTTGATGGTAAAATGGGCTGCTTCGGCTCTAAATATTAATTCTTCTCTCTCATTATATAAAAGAATTTTTGCGGGGACCTCTTTCGTCCCACTTCCCAAAACAGACGTTCCTTGCAAATTAAATTTACCCATATATTTTATCCCAGGTCCTAAATTGTCTATTTCTAAAATATTCGCATCTGAATTAAAACGAGGAAAGGAATTAATTTGCCCTGAAGCAACTAATTTATCTTGAAATTTTCCTTTAATGGAGTCTTTTTGAAAAAAAGTAGGAAAATATAAAACCGCCTCTTCTATACTGTAGGTCGTTTTTTTAACTTCAATCTCATAAGCGCCCAAATTACAGAAGTGGTCTTTTTCTAAACCGTGTCTAGTCCAATCCACTTTTCCTCGGTTTCCTTTCCACGTATTAATCAATGGATAAAAAATTCCTCCCGTTTCCTCAATCAATAAAGAATCTTGCTTTCGAGATGCTAATAAATCTAGTTTATCAAAAACTACTTGGGGTATACCTTCTTGATAAACCAATTGGAAAGAATCTGCCATTGTTAGCCAAGAAACCCCTCCACTAGTGGCATATTTCAGTGCATTATGCTCAAATAATTGGGTAGAAAATGCTAAATAATCTTTTATCGGTTTTAACCTCCTCCGCTCTATATCTTTAATCAGTCCGCTTATTACATCATGCCATTCTGTAAATCGTTGATTAGCATTCGCTTGTTTTTTAATATGAGTCAAACTAATGAGGTAATCACTAAAATAAGGGCTAGCGGTCATTTTTAGTGCTAACATTTTAGTACACAAACGCACAATGGTATCTTTTTCTTCCATCGTAAAGCTACCCCCTTTAAATTGTTTACTAAATTCTGAAAAAATTTCATCCATCACCTTCCGCTTACTAGAGGTCATGTATTCTTTCAATTCATTATGAAAGTCATTGTGATTTTCAGAAAACGTTTCTAATCGTTGTGCAGATAGTTGAGTGCTAAGTCCCAAAGCCAATAGGGAAAAAAGTAAGACTTTTTTAATCATTCTAATATTAATTAAGTAAGAAGTCACTTGTCTGCCAATATAAGCAGCGCTTTAAAATCGTCCACGATAAATATCAGGACTATCAGAAGTTAGACATAAGTGCTCAATGTTGAATTTTGAATAAAACGGGATGTAATAAGACTAAAACACTAGGCGTGAAAACGGCTGCCCATCCAAAATTCAAAATTCTTCATTCAAAATTGAGCCTTTACAGTTAGCCTTCATAAATAGCTGAAAATCAAAAATATACTATTTAAGGTTGATTTATTGAGGCTATCATTCACAATAGCCTTTTTATACTTAGTAACGGCAAAACAATAACTTGAACATCTAGGACGGCTTCTTTTGATCC
>CAYMSC010000055.1:0-20385 GCA_964392805.1 uncultured Saprospiraceae bacterium | reverse complement strand
TATAAAATGAGATTACCTTTCATTAAATCTATTCTGTGGGTAATCAGTAGAACTTCAAGTTCTGGAAGCTCTAAACGATTTGGTATAAAGTTTAATAAGACTAGTTATTCTAGAACAATTTATCTAGCTGCTCCACCATCAATATTTAAACAAACACCTGAAACATATTTTGCTTCTGGAGAGGCAAAATATAAATATCCATGAGCAATATCCATAGGGTCGCCCAAGAATCGAACAGGTATTTGCTTAGCCATCTTTTTAGCCATTTCTTCAGGGATGGTTGCAGTCATATCTGTAACTGTGTATCCAGGTGCAATGACATTAGACGTAATGCCATATTTACCTAATTCTACCGTCCAAGTTTTCGACATGCCTATGATACCTGCTTTAGTCGCAGAATAATTAGATTGCCCGTAATTTCCACGCATTCCAGAGGTGGAGGCCGCAGAAATAATTCGACCATATTTATTTTCAATCATATAGGGTACGCAAGCTTTTGTACAAATAAATACACCCGTTAAATTTACATTCATCACTGCGTTCCATTCGTCCATGCTCATTTTCAAAAGCGTTCTATCTTTTACGATTCCTGCATTATTTGCTAAAATATCTAAACGCCCGTATTCCTCGAAAATTCTTTTTGCTTCTGCATCTACCGCCTCTTTATCGGTAACCGATATTTTTGTAAAAGTTGCTTTTCCTCCATTTGCTTGAATGCTTTCAGCAGTTTCTTTTCCAATGTCTAAAAGGTCCCAAATGATTACATCTGCGCCTTCTTTTGCAAATAATTCAGAAATCGCTTTTCCGATTCCTCTTGCGCCTCCTGTGACAACCGCTACTTTATTTTTTAATCTCATATGTTTTATTAATTTTTAAATAGTCAGACAATAAGCAATAATTACTTTTATCATAGTACTTGGTTCTAAAATAATACTTCTTTAAGCCGCAAAATTAAAGTCTTTTTTTAATACTACTGCTTTTGATACGAAATGGCTGATAGTTTTTGTTCGCAAGTTCTCAATGTACCGACGAATTTATCTCGATAAATCGAAGACAGGTTTCAACCTTTACAGATAAATTTCCTTTAAGAGTTTATCCCTAAACGTAGCAAAATGAACAAGATAGGTTGTACGGATTGAGCGGATTTAATACGGATTTTTTCAACGCCATATTTAGAAATCCGCTTAATTCACCTTATCCGTATAACCTATCCTACTAGTTTAGCAAGTCTATCTTGCTAAAATGTTTTGCTTCTTTTTTTATCTGTGCAGGTCGAAGGAATTTGTGGGTATGTTTAAGCAATACATATTGTGAACTTATTTTTGTTCATTATATACAGTTGATTAGGAAACGGCAAACTGTATACTGCCTACTGTAAAAGTGCTACCATTCCAAAACAATCTTTCCAAAATGTTGTCCAGTTGCTTGATACTTAAAGGCATCCGCTAATTGGTCAAAACCAAAGCTTTTGTCTATTACTGGTTTGATACCACTAATATTAATGGCATCAATCATTTTTTCTTGCATCACTTTACTTCCTACCGCAATACCAATTAATCGGATATGTTTAAAAAATAGTTTAGGGAAGGTAATTTCTCCTTTTCTACCATTACCAAGAATCCCTATGGAAGAAATATGTCCACCAATTTTGACCGCTTCAATGGAATTTTTCATCGTAGAACCACCTCCCACATCTAATACATGGTCGACCCCTCCGTTTGACAACATATATATACTTTTACCCCATTTAGGGTCTTCTTTATAATTAACAACCGCAGTTGCGCCCATTTCCTTTAATCGTTCAGCCTTTTCTGGTGAAGAGGTAGTTGCATAAATTTTTGCGCCTGCTGCTTTAGCAAATTGTAGGGCGAAGATAGACATTCCTCCTGTACCTTGAATTAATACGGAATCTCCTGCTTGTAGCTTTCCTTCTACCATTAATGCACGCCATGCAGTTGCAGCAGCACATGGTAAAGTGGCTGCTTGGGCATAGGTATATCCCTCAGGCATTTTGGTAACAGAAGTAGCAGGGACACAACTTTTTTCAATAATAAAACCATTAATGGTTTCTCCATTTACAAACATCATCTTTGGTAAGGTAGGAGTACCATCCATCCAATTTTGAAAAAATAGCGACATTACTTTATCCCCAATTTTCCAATTACTCACCCCTTTCCCAATGCCAATTATTTCTCCTGCACCATCCGACATTGGCACTCTACCATTTGCTACAGGAATTCCTCCCACTGCAACTAAATAGTCGTGAAAATTTAGAGAAGTAGCATGCCAAGCTATTAAGATTTCTCCTGCTTTTGGACTTGGTGTAGCAGATTCTGTGATGACTAAGTTATCTAACCCTCCTGGTTTGCTGACAGTAACAGATTTCATTAATTTATTTTTATTTGTTTGACGCATTAAAATGCCAAAGTTAGAATTTTACAAGAGTTTACTACAATCAATAGTGAAATTTTTTAATATTTAAAAGGTGCAATTGGGTATATTGTCCCTAATAAAAGTGCCTGTAGATACTTTTAGATGGATAGAAAATAGAGGAACAAAAGGAAATTTTGTCGTGTTGTAGATAGGTATCATGACAATGAAACCCAATCATCGAAATAAAATTTTGTGCAAATACTTTTTTAGTACAGACTTAATCTTTACCATTTAAAATTTTAATTAAATCTTTATTAACTTCTTTATTACTTAAAATTGGTCTTAAAGCATTTCTATGAAGTATAGTCCCATTTTTATCTATTGTTGAATGATGAGAAATTCCAGATATTTTAAGTATTTTAGAAATTGCCTGGAAATGATTTGGAGTAAGTAAATAATGGCTCCCCTTTAAATTCAACCTTATTCTAACAACTCATTAGGCAATTGTTTAGACGCTTTAGCCCCTAAATCTTTAATCTTTTCTGCTCGACCAATTAAGGTGTCTCCAAATTTTTTAGAGTCTACTAATTTATTCATGGCATCGCTGTAAGCCGTTTGAGTCTGTTGTATACGAGTACCAATTAATTTTAAATCATCGACAAAATTGACAAACTTATCATATAATAGACCACTTTGTCGAGCAATTTCAAGCACATTTTTCTTTTGTTTTTCTTGTTTCCAAATAAAGGCAACCGTACGCATGGTCGCTAAAAGGGTAGAAGTAGTAACAAGAACAATATTTCGTTCTAATGCCTCCATAAAGAGGTTATTATTTTTTTGAACAGCTACGGAAAATGCCGATTCAATAGGAATGAACATAAGCAAATAATCGGGCGTGTTTATTTTATAGAGTTGCGTGTAATTTTTACTACTTAAATCTTTAATATGCGCACGAATACTTTCGATATGTAGTTTTATAAAAGTTTCTCGCTGCCCTTTTTCTACAGCATTAAAATACTGTTCATAAGCTTTTAAGGACACTTTGGAGTCAATTATCAAATGTTTACCATCGGGCATATTGACAATAAAATCAGGTCGTTTTCTATTGCCTGCTTCGTCCAAATAGGTACTTTGGGTCGAAAAATGTATGCCTTCTTGCAAGCCCGCTTTTTCTAATAATGTTTGTAATTGATATTCTCCCCAATCTCCTTGGACTTTGGAGTCTCCTTTGAGTGCGCTGACCAAATTGGCAGCATCTTCACTTAACTGTAAATTAAGGTCTCGTAGTTGTTCGATTTCTTTTTTTAATGAAAATCGTTCTTTGGTTTCGTCCAAATATTTTTGATGAATACTACTTTCAAAATCCTTAATCTTTTCCTTTAATGGGGATAAAATCTGAGACATTTGAAGTTGATTCTGAGCTGTAAATTTTTGACTTTTTTCTTCTAAAATTCGATTGGCTAAGTTTTCAAACTCTGTGGTGAAACGCCGTTGGATACCCTTTAAATCTTCTTTTTCCTGCGCTAAACGTTGTTCCAGATGTAATAAATTTTGTTCTTTGGCGGAAACCAATTTATGGAGTTGAATAATCTCACTATCTTTTTCATTGAGGTCTGCTCGAAAGGTGTCATTTTGGATTTGTAGGGTATTAAAAACCTCTTTTGTAACAAATTTTTGTCTTAATTCTGTATCTGATACATAGCCTTTAGTAAAATTATTTTTGAAGAACAACCATAAAATAAGCCCGATTATTAACCAACCGATTATTAGTAGAAGAAATATTTGGGTCAAATCCATAAATATTAGATGCTGATTATCAGTAATTTATAAAATGAAAATAATTTTTTGTTTTTATTTATTACAATAATAAAACAAAAAATGGGTTAATCGAAATTATTGGGAATTTATTATTAAATTCGCTGCTTATTATAATGCTTCAAAAGCTGACACCATTTTTGCCTTGTTATTACTAAAAATCCTTGGCTGATTTTTAATTTTAACGAGTCTACTATCTACAACTTATTTTCAGTTTGTTTGGTTCTTTGACAATTTTTGCAAAAAGTAACTTAGACTAGCCGTCTAAACTACTTCCACATAGTTGTAAAAATTGTTAAAGACCCTTTGTTTTTGAGATAAAAAGATACTTTTTTAACTAAAAGATAAATTATCAACGAGCACTTATTCTGAATTACTATTAATTTACTTCATGAAAATGCGTAATTTCTCTTTCTTTCTTTTTCTTTTATTACTAGGTTTTGGTTGTAAAAATGAGACCAATTCTTTGACCGAAAAGACAGCAAAAAAAATAGATCCAATGGAAGGTTTATCTATCTCTAAAAAAGTATTTGGGCAAACTCCAGCAGGTACAGCTTATTTATATACCATGAAAAATATAAATGGAATGGAGATAAGCATTAGTAATTATGGGGGGATTATTACTAATTTAAAAACACAGGATAAGGATGGAATAATGGCGGATGTTGTACTGGGTTTTGATAGCCTTTCGGGTTATTTGAGTTCTGCTAATCCTTATTTTGGTGGAATTATTGGACGGTATGGTAACCGAATTGCCAAAGGTAAATTTAGCTTAAACGGGGAGGAATACCAACTAGCGACTAATGATGGAAATAACCATTTACATGGTGGAGATAAAGGCTTTGATAAAGTGATATGGAATGCTGTGGAAACCAAAGGAGGTGATGCTATCGGAATAGAACTTACGTATACCAGCAAGGATATGGAAGAAGGATACCCGGGCAATTTAAATGTTAAAGTTTTTTATTTGATTAATAATCAAAATGAATTAATGATTCGTTATGAGGCGAATACAGATAAACCTACTTTGTGTAATTTGACGAACCATACTTATTTTAATTTGGCAGGGGAAGGGAATGGAGATATTTTAGACCATCGACTAAAAATAGATGCAGATTGGTTAACTCCCGTTGACGAAACTTTGATTCCTACGGGGCAAATGATGCCAGTAAAAGGAACACCCTTCGATTTTAGAGTCCCTAAACCCATAGGTCAAGATATAGCGAGCGAGCATCCTCAATTGAAATTTGGAAATGGTTATGACCATAATTTTGTTATTGGAGACTATGGAGGAAAAAGAGTTTCCATTGCTACCGTTTATGAACCAACATCGGGTCGGCATCTAGAAGTTTTGTCAGAAGAACCAGCCGTTCAACTTTATACAGGGAATTTCTTAGATGGAAAGATTGCAGGAAAAAATGGGCATAAATATGGATTTAGAACTGGCTTTTGTTTAGAAACACAGCATTATCCTGATTCACCGAATAAAGAGAAATTTCCCTCTACTGTTTTGCGTCCTTTGGAATTATATACGACCTCAACGGTTTATAAATTTTCTGCAAAGTAGTAGTATGGAAAAAAAATTCAATTCAAAATTCTTTTGGTAAATTTATTTTTTCGTTATTAAGTTGGAAGACCGAAATAAGTTAAGCAAATAATTTTAATCAAAATTGACATAATTAGCTGTTTGTCAACATTTTGACGAGTCTGACTTCTGACAGATTTATCGGTCTTAAATCTGACCTCTCACTTACTAAAATACAAAAATTCCTAAATCTTATAAAGAAATCATCAAGTGACCTTTTAATTTACCTAATAGCCTTCTCAAAATCTTCTAAATCAAGCGCATTCAAACACATCTCCTTTGTCAACATCCCTTTACGAGCTGCCAAAGTTCCATAGTGAATATCATGAATACCTTTGATACTATGGGCATCTGGATTAATAGAAATTTTTACTCCTTTTTCCATAGCATAAGGAATCCAAGTCCAATCTAAATCTAGGCGATAAGGGTGGGCATTAAGCTCAATATAAACACCATTGGCAGCGCAGGCATCAATCACTTTTGGATGGTCAATAGGGTAGCCTTCTCTAGACAAAAGCAATCGGCCCGTTGGATGTCCTAGCATAGTGGTATAAGGGTTTTCTATGGCTTTAAGCAGTCGGTTTGTTGCCTTTTCTTTATCCATTTTTAAATTGGAGTGGACAGAGGCGATAATGAAGTCAAATTGCTTTAAAATATCTTCGTCATAATCTAGGGAACCATCATTTAAAATATCTGATTCTATCCCTTTTAAAATTTTGAAATCACTGCCAAAAGTTTGGTTTAATTGGTCGATTTCTGCCCATTGTTGATGCAGCCTTTTTGGTTTTAAACCATTGGCATAAAAGGCAGATTTGGAATGGTCCGTAATGCCAATATATTGATAACCAAGGGATTGACTATACTCCGCCATTTCCTTTAAGGTATTCAAACCATCACTATAAGTGGTATGGCTATGAATGACTCCTTTAATGTCGCTTTCTTCTATTAAGGTGGGCAAATCACCTGCTTTGGCAATGTCTAAAATGCTAGATTCTTCTCTTAATTCAGGAACAATATAGGGTAGGGAAGCGGCTTCAAAAATTGCTGCTTCAGAGGCAATACCTTTAAAAGTTTTGATGGGCGATTGCTCCAAAAAGGCATCAATGAAAGATTTCTTGCTAGAATACCAAAACTGTTTAGAGCCAAATTCATTAGCCCCACAATGGAAAATAGTTACAGGTGTCTCTTGTGCAGTTTTAGCTTGGAAAACGCCTTTTTCTTCCGTTTGCAAGATTAATTTTTCGGCATCAAAAAGCGTATTAATAGGGGTATCTGAAGCGACTAAAATTTCAATATTGTTTAAGATAGGGCTTAATCTTCTAATAGCACCCGTTAGTTCAATTTGAGCAGTAGGTAGCTGTTTTTTTAGGCTAATCACTAATTCCTTGGCTTCTGATTCTAAGGAAGCAAAATGAAAGGAATCTTTACTTTTTAAATAATATTCTAGTTTCTGTCGTAAATCTTCTTGGGTCTTTTGCCCAAATCCTTTAGCTTCTATCAATCTATTTTCTCCACACGCGTATAATAATTCTCCAATTGTTTCAATCCCCATTTCTCTCCAAATGACTTCCACTTTTTTAGGACCAAACCCCTTGATTTTAAGCATTTCCATTACGCCTGAAGGTGTTTTCTCGGCATATTTTTTATAAGTAGCCATTTCCCCATTGTCCAATAATTCTCGAATTTTGCCAGTAATGGCTTTACCAATACCTTTAAGGTCATTAATTGCTGCATCGGTCATTTCGGTCAGCGGTGTGCCTAATTTTCTAAGCGTGATATAGGCACTCGAATAAGAACGGATTTTAAACTTATTCTCCTTATGGAGTTCCATTATTTTGGCGAGGTCTTGGAAGGCGTTGGCGATTTCTTTATTGGTCATGTTGTGTAGTATAATTTTTATTTTCCCCACAGATTATTAAAGGGCCACGGATATTTTTCTGAAAATCAGAAACCTTTTATTAAGATTTTTGAAGCGCAAAACTAAGTTAAACTTTCTAAATCTTCTAATCATTTTATTTTTTCAGTAATACTAAGAAACATTATCTCAAGTTAAAAATCCGTGTGGAAATAAAATCCGTGTGGAAATAAAATCCGTGTGGAAATAAAATCCGTGTGGAAATATTAAAAACTTGACAGTTAAATCTTCTTTCCATCTTAGCGCAAAAAATAATTTACGCGGACAAATTAGGAGGATAGGTCCCACGGATTTAGCAGATTAGGCGGATTCACACGGATTTTCCTTTTGTCTTGTATTATTTTTGCGTGGGTTATTTTTTTCACTTTGCCTTATTCCATATAAAAAACCGTGTACCAAAATTAATAGTACACGGATTTTTTTATCAACTAGTAGTTTAGGGACGAGGAAAAAAATAGCCTCGTCATTTCTGGTACCTTATTTATTGCCTCGTCCCTTAGTTTTTAATTAGTTGACTCTTTTTTCGTAAAAACTACATTTATTCTAAATAAATACGGTCTTTTCAATTAATTTAACTGCCAACTGCCAACTGCCAACTGCAAAAATTTACGCCTTAATCGCTTCCAACCGCTTTCTAACATCATTCGCTTTTTCCTCCGTCAAATCATAATTTCTCATCACCCACATAGCGATAAGCGTGCCTGCAATGGGGAAAAAGGTATAAAACAGTCGCATTCCGGTTACCGCACCTTCTGGCTGAGAAGCGGCATCAGGGGTAAAACCAACCCATGACATAAACAATCCGCTTAATAAACCTGCGATGGCAAATCCAAATTTGACCATCCACCAGTAAATAGCTCCGAAAATACCCTCTCTTCTTTTTCCCGTATTTAATTCATCCAAGTCACAAACATCTGCCGTCATAGACATCATTAAAGTGAAAAGCCCACCGATTCCAAAAGAAAAGAAAGGTAATGCGATTAAAAATAGGTAAGGTTTGCCCGGAACAAATAAAAACCAGAATAATATATAACCGATGATAGAGATACCTTGAGAAATTAAAAAAGTTCGCTTTTTTCCCATTGTTTTGGACATCCTCGTCACAATTGGAATAACGATAAAGGTAGTCGCTAATGCACCTATACTGCCATGAAGCGTAGGCCAAACACCTGCTGCGCCTGCATCGCCATTAAACATGTGATAAACAATAATAAAGAAGGAAAAAGCGGCGATGGTATTGAAAGAATTAAAAATAAAGAAAGTTGCAATACATAATTTTCTAAATGGAGTAATGCTTAATGCGTCTTTAAATCCATTAAATATTTCTCTTAAGCTGTTTCCTATGTTGGTTAGATTGAGTGGTTCATAACTTTCTTCATTTAGGGTTGATTCACTTTTTAGAAAAATAGCTGGAATCATTGCAAAAATCATACAAGTAACCCCTACCCAAATCGATAATTCTCTACAACCTGCCGCCGCATTTTCAAACCAATCGGGGTCATATAAAATCACCCAAAACCAGGGAGCGATTACCCAAGCCCATTGACCAATCCA
Organism: uncultured Saprospiraceae bacterium; assembly: GCA_964392805.1. Taxonomy (GTDB): domain Bacteria; phylum Bacteroidota; class Bacteroidia; order Chitinophagales; family Saprospiraceae; genus JAFMDF01. The sequence goes on along the minus strand of CAYMSC010000055.1, from coordinate 11,143 downwards.
TTGTGCGACTGCCATAATATTGGTTCGCTCATGAAAATCATTACTCATTTCATAACCCATTGCTACATAGGGAACACTAAAAATTGTCAATCCTAGATAGAACACAAAAGACCAAATAAGAAAATAGGTGAAATTGTACATCAAGGTATTTTCTGGGTATAATTGCCACATAAAATAATAAGAAATTCCCATGATGATGGCCCCTATAAATACAAAATGCCTTCTTCGGCCCCATTTTGAGCGAGTATTATCGGAAATAAATCCCATAATTGGGTCAGTTAAAGAATCAAAAACGCGGGGAAGGAAGAATAAAATGCCCCATAAAAAAGGAGGGAATCCAAGTCCTTGTACTAGAACGACCATAAAGATTCCTAAGGCGGCTGGAAACATCTGATTGGCTAACATTCCAAACCCAAAAGCTACCTTTTGACCGAATGGTACGGTATTAATTGCTGTTTTATGTTGTGTCATTTTTTCGTTTTGTACGAACGAAATTAGTCCTCGATTTATCGGGATTGATTCGTTCGATTATTTAAGACATCGAATGAATTCGATGGGTACGGATAAGGCGGATTGAGCTGATTTTTACGGATTTCTAAATAGGACATTAAAAAATCCGCTTTATCCGCTAAATCCCTACAACTTATACGGTCTAATTTGTTATATTTCAAGATAAAAATCCTGAAAATAAATTTATCCTTGCCCGTCGAATGAATTCGACGATACTATTGACTAACTAATTTACTTTTATTGGGTGGCATACTAACTGTTTTAAGCAAAGCCTCCTTATCGCCGTTATAAGTTTTCAAAATCGGATTTCCACTTCTTCCAAGTCCTTCAAAAACACCTTTATCTACCAAATCCCAAACCGCATATTTAGCTTTTCCGTCGATGGTAAATAAACCAAAATAGTTTTCTGAACCTTCTGGATTTTTATCATCTTTCCAATTTTCGTCAAATGCCTCGAAGTAAAAACAAGCCATTCCTTTTTGGGCGGTCCAGTCCCGCATCAATTTATAATAAAGTCCTTCTTTGTATTCGTCTGTTGCTTTAGTGCCATTAGAACCATAGAAGCCATTAGAAGAACTTGCCCAACCTGTTTCTCCGATATGAATGGGTTTGTCGATGCCTAAACCTTTGATATAATCACTAGTTTTCTGGTACTGTGCAATACCATAATCTCTAGCCCGAAGCATTGCTACCTCCATTTTTTCCATATCTGAAAGTTGTTCCTCTCCTTCAAAAATACCCCAAAAATCAGGGTTATAATGAGTTTCGTGCATCGGATAAATATGCAAGGATACATAATCTACTGCTTTTATCAAATTTTCTAAATCTTCTTTGTAGTATTCTTTTCCGCCGCCGCCCCAAGCAGCAAAATTATCAGAACTAGTAATCCACAAGTCTTTTGGTAGTTGATTGGTTTGTTTCAAGTTTTGTAAGTGATTGACCCAATTTAAAATAACGCCTGCTTGTACGTGGTAACTTGCCGCCCATTTCACCATTGCCTCGTTTCCTACGGCTATAATCTTTACGATATCAGGATATTTATTGGCTAAATCGACGGTTCTTTGAATCTCTCCTGTATTAGCTTCGACATTTTCTGCATAGTGATTGGGTTTGTCCGTCCAAGCATTTTCGCAATCTATCCATGCCCCCAACATCACATACATTTCAAAGTTAGGGTCTTCTTTTTTTAGTTGATGAATGGCTTCAAGTACATTACTTGCGTGAGGAAGTTGCACATTATAAGTTCGCAATATGCCAATGCCCATTGCCGCCAATATTTTCATATCCTCTTTTAACGCTTCAATAGTTGGCTGAACGTCACGAGAATTTTGACGATAGCCCCCGTAAGAAATCGCTAAATAATCTGGATTGCCTAGCATATCCTTTGCCGACAATTCCTTTTTTTTAGGCATTATTGCTTCCTTCTTTTCTGTGACTGGCTGATTGCCACAAGAAAAAAGAAGCATTAAAATTAATAAACTAACCATCATTTGAATGGTTGAAAAAAGGTGTGGTCTACTATTCATTTTAAGGCAGTTTCTTTAATGTTCACAATTATTTTGACAATTTCCCCTGTTCTTTCAAAAACCTTTTTACTAGAAACTACATCTAAATAAGTTGCCTCTGTTTTGATAGAAATAGCATTCTTATTGATGATTTCTAAACTGCTTTTGTTGGAGATTTGATAGACTACGGGCACTTGACAATAAGTAAAGCAAAGTGCATTTTCAGGTAGTTCCAATTGTTGATTATTTCCTTCAATATTTACATATTCCAATACGCTGGAAGTTTGCAAAAATTCCTCTTTTCGCAATAAGCATGGGTTGAAATGCAGTTGACCTGCTTTGACAAATACCCCTAATTCGCCAAACCTGCTTAAAATATCTTCTTTCACTTGTCCTGTCATGCCCGGTTGTTGTGCTCCTCTGCCCGCTGGTGTATGTGAATAAGGGTCGGTTGGGAAGGCGCCATATAATTGAGGGGATTTATGCACGCCGATTCCCGCATTGATTTCATAATAATGTTCTAATAATCGACCAATTACTTCCTCACTTTCTTTGTCTTCTACTGCTTTTAAACAGCATTCTTGCACCGCTAACAACAGCTTAGAAACCATGTGCCAATAAATTGACCCAAGTCCTTCATATCCAAAGAATGTTCCCGAACGGCCAGTAAAAGCTTTATGATTAAACACTTCTTCAAAAATTTGTAGCACCAGGCTAGCGTCTTTTTTAGCTACCTTGGCATAGCTTGTTCCCGATAATTCGGTTAGTGCTTTGCTCAAATCATTGGCATTCCTAAAATTGCCGTTGAAGTGATAATGTCCCTTTACATCTTTTTCAATAATTTGAGTATTATCAGCTGCGACTAATTTTTTTAGCAACTTACTGCTTGCAACTTGCTGGTCTGTAATTCTATTTTTGGCGATAAATCCGGGTAAGTTTTTATTGGGATAAAGGATATAACTATACTGGTCTTCTCTGAATAATTTACTATTTTTTAAGCCATCTAAAACGGTCAAAGCCGCTTTTGACGACAAATAACCTGAGCTTAAAACAGCTACCTGTCCTTCTAGCATCTCGCTCAAATAAGCAACAGATACTTTTTTGCTGCTTTCTACTGTCATCAAGTTATACGCATGGTATAAATTATCGCTTCTTCGATTGGCTTCAATGGAGTGGTCTAAATATTGTAAGCTTAAAGTGACAAACTGCTTTAACTTTTTTAAGCTAACTGCTTTCTTTTTACCTGAAAATGAATTTTTATAAATCTGCTGTCGATAATCACTCGCCGCCTGTCCTAAAGCATCTAAAATTAGCTTTCTTTTTTTATCATTTATTGAACCAGATAAAAGTTGTTGATGGTTTTCGAAAGTAGCGACAATATTTTTGAAATAAGTAGCTAATTCCGTAGACACTTCCACTTTTGTAAGAGAAGTTTCTTTGAAAAGCGAATCAAAGAAATTTAAAAAACGCCTCAAATAATAGAGCGTAACCATAGAGACACCATTGCCGACTAAAGCATTATTGGCATCGTTCCATTCAGGGCGTTGGGTGTTCATCCAAATTCCACCTTCTGGAATTAAGTTGGATAATTTAGCTAAAACCGTAGCTAATATTTTTTCTAAGAAATTTACTTTATAAATACCACCTTTTTTTGAGTGTAACAAGGCACCATCTACCCCCATTTTTGTCCGTAGCTGTCGTATCTTTTGGTCTAAATTATGGTCAAAATCAATAGTATCTTTTGGATTATTTAGGATGTCTTGATGCTGTTTTATTTTATAAGGCACATTGGCATACACAAACAAATTTTTATCAAAATAATTGTTTAGGCTTCCAGGAGAATGCTTTTCAATAAATTCTAAAAACTTTAATAAATAAATGATTTGATGGTCGCCCCAATAGCCAATATAAGACCAAGGGTCATCTGGTTCTATGCTTTCCCAATCAAAGCCATCTTTAGTCACTCGGTAAGGATTATAGCCATCAAAAGTCGAAGCATTCAAAAATTTATGAATCATGCTTTCCATAAACTCAGGGTAGGAGTGGGCTAAGGCTTCCCAATTTTGAAAAATATCTCTCCAATTTCCTTGGTAATCCAATATTTTCGAGCCGTCGACTTCGCTTCGGGTGTTGATAGAAAATTTATTCCAAGGCCGACTTGGGTCACCATGTCGTCTACTAAATTTTAGCGGCATGTATTCTAAACACAATCGCTTAAAATCACTATCCTTGCTTTTTGCGGCTATCGTTCTTAATTCAGACAGGGTAAACTGTTCCCCAAGCTTGTTGATAATACTTTTCTGGGTATTAAAAACTGCTTTATTTGCTTTTGCTAAATAAGCACGAAAATCCCATTTTTCGATTTGATAATTATTGTCAAAGATACCGCCTCGCATGATATTAAACAAAGCATTGGCAAAATGACGGGTATCTCTAAAATTATCGGCAGTTAATTGAATTCCGTCGGCTGCTGCGTTTAATTGGATAAGTTGCTGTGTGCCGTTTTCAATATCTTTTTTAATAAGTTCCGCTAAATTCTTTTCGTTTTGAATGGTATCAGAAATTTTAGCAACGCCTGCATGATTCTGATTGACATTCGCTATTATCATCCATTCTTTTTGCCCTTTGGCAGGAAGGACTAATTCTGCATGAATCAAATAAGCACCTTTCTCCGCTTTAACATCTACTTCTTCTTGGATTGCCTGTCTTTTTCGGAAGTTTTTAAGCTGTAAAGAAGAAAGTAGGTAGGTTGGATTTTCAAAACCTAAGGACCAAGCGATATTGGCTTTAAGTGCTTCACTCGGTTCTGCTTTATCTACAATAATGGCACTTAGTGCAAATATGCCCAAACCCGTTGCTTTTTCTAATTCACTTCTTTTGTAAGCATCCACTAAATTACTAATAGCGTTTTGCTGCCCACTTTCTACTCCCGAAGGAATGATGTTTTGAATACCGTCTACTAAAGAGATTTTGACTGCTCCTGTTCCTTGATTTACTAAGATAGATTGTCTTACAAAGCCAAATTCATTACTAGAACACCATTGATATTGATAACTTAGTTCAAGGTCGTGATTGATTTCCTCAAAAATCAACTTGTTGCCGTATATGTTCTTATATAAATTTCTAGTTATGCGGTGCATGCCATCATACCTTTCTGAAAAGGGTTCCCATAGCTGACTTTTACCATTTTGGTCCACCAGAAAAATACTCTTACTCCCTGTCAATTCCGAAGACTCCGTTATTTTATCAGAAGTATAATAAGGGAATAAAGCATATTCGGCATTTTTTCTTCCAGCAGTCAATCCTCCATTACTGGCAATGAACATCCAATGATTGGAATCACTAATGATACTCATAAAAAATGGGTCCATCCCATCTGAGTTAGAAATTTTGAAATACCTCTCGTCATTTATTTTGACTTCACTGATGTCAATTGGTAAGTCAGTTTCAGTTGTTTGTTTGGATGCTAAGACATTCGTCATTTTGTAGGTGCTTAATTTTATTTCAATAATAGAATTGATAAAAAAATAAAAGGTGCTTTCAGTTTTATAACCAACACGATTGCATCATGCGGGCGAGTTAACTCTTTTTTAAATTGATTATCCATCAATTATAAATCCCGAAAACTTTCGGGAGAAAATCCACAATTTATTTTTTCATTGTTCTTAAAAGAATTTGGATAGGATAAATCTATTTTTTATTGGTAGCAAATGTAGGATAATTTAGTTAATAACAGCTAAAAACTACTACAACTATACTACTACATTCCATGAAAATCACTACATCTTTGTTTGCTTTAAAGCAGTTTATTATTTATTGAGGTTTATTCAATCTACGATAAAGATATTATACTTGTAGTAGTTTTTTAGTTTGTAACTTATTTATTTACAGAAAGTTATAGTTTTTGTTGTAGTAATGATGTAGTGGAGATTTTATTGCTAATGACCATTTTAACATACTTGAATGAAAAAATACTAAAACTTTAAAATACTTACTAGTCGAATTTATTGCTACGCCTGATTTGCTACAAACACTCGTAGCATAGACATTCTTATCTGAGCAGATTTGTAAGGGAATTGCCTCTATAAATCTGAAATCAAGATTAATGATAAAAAAATCTATCCAATCACTTACAAAATAATGACTGCAGAAAGAGGGCCATGTTTTTTGGATATAGAACGGAGTTCTGGCGGATGGGTGACGACTATTGGAAAATCGTCCTAAATTAAGATGACTAATCTTTATAGAACAACAAAATCAAAGCAGGTAATAATACCAAATCTGAGGTGACGGCAAAAATTAAACAAAGACTAGTAAAAAAACCAATGTAAAAAGTTCCTGAAAAAGTGGAGAGGGCTAGTGTTAAGAAGCCACCTGATAGAATAAGAGAAGTAACGACGATTGCTTTACCCGTAGTTAAAAAGGTATTTCTAATGGATTCTTCTACTTTTTTACCTTTATTCAATTCTAATTTTAAAGTACTCAAAAAGTGGATAGAATCATCTACGGCAATACCAAAAGAAAGGATGAAAATAATTGCCGTAGGAATTTTAATGTCAATGTCCATAAAGCCCATGATGCCTGCAATAATCAAAAGCGGTAGCACATTGGCAATCATACCGATAATAGACATTTTTACGGAACGGAACATGACAGCGACTAAAATCATAATAAAAGCAACACAGGCCAATAATCCATTAAGGACATTAAACGCAACATTATAGCCATTTATGTCATTCAAATGGACAGAACCCGTATATTTATAATCAAAAACTGCTGTTAGTTTTTCTGCGGCCATAAATTCGTCTAAATGTCCATTTCTTATCCTAGCTTCATAACTTCCAATATCAGCTATTTTACCTGATAATCGAGCGTTTCTTTCATCTGGAGTATAGACCTTTGGAAAATTGGCGGTTCGCTTGCTGTTCTTTTTTATTTCTTTAACTAGTTTATTAATTTTTCGTTGGGAACTGGGTATTTTAAAATAAGATTCGTTTCCACCATGGTCAATCCGATTACTTGTTTTGATAACACTAACTGGGCTAAACCAGTAATTATTTCCAAACTCGGATTCCATGAATTGCTCTACCTGCTCCATAGCCAACAAAACATCCTTGTCAAAGATACTTTTAGCGGTATCTTTTAAGCTCAATGCCAATTCATATTGTCTGGTGCCCGAAAACCGTTCCTCAAAAAAGCCTGTAGCGACCCGACCTGCGTCCATATTTTTTAGGTCTTCTACAAGGTGATTATTAATCTTTAATTGGGTGGTCCCATAAATGCTAATTGCAGTAATGGCAAGCGCGCCAAGTACAATAGCTTTAGGATGTTTTTTTACCCAAAGGAAAATATTATATAGAAAAGGTTGCCAAACTTCTTTTAATTGTTCGGGGGCTAAGGTATAAGCAGGCTTATATAAAATAAGCATCGCAGGGAAAAGCGTATATGTAAGGATAAAGGCAAAGACCAATCCTAAAGAAGCGTAAATACCTAATTTTACTAGTGGGTCAACATCAGAAGTTGTTAAGGTAAGGAAACTAAGAATGGTTGTTAAAGAAGTGAAAATAGTCGCAAACCCAACTTCTCGAATGGAAGTGTGTAGTGCATCCATTTTTTCAATCCCTTTCCTAATTAATAAACGATATTTGGTAAAAAGGTGAATTACATTAGAAATACCAATAATCATTAAAATAGTTGGGATGATATTGGATATAAAATTGATGGACTCACCAGCCCATATCATCGTTCCCATAGCCCATACGACTGTGATAATTATCACAATTAAGGGCATCCAAATACTCCATATTTTTCTATAACTAAGGAATAAGAAAAAGATAATCATGATGACAGAAGACCCAACAAACAGCAATACCTCACTTTGAACTAAAGATGTATATGCCGTTTGACTAAAGCATTTTCCAGCATAATGCACTTCTTTAAATCCTAATTGATTGACTAAGTCGTCAACTTTATCTACGAGTCCTTGACAGCCTTCTACACCCAATTTAGGTTTCTGCCCTAAAATAATTCCTACCGATTTTCCATCCCTAGCAAATAAGCGGTCAACCAATTCAAAATGGCGATAAATTCTTGCACTATCCGAAGCATATTTTTCTGGTTGGTCAATGGTGATATATGGCTTTGTAATGACCCCACTAGAAAAAGGCGTTTTACGTAAAATATTAATAGTGGTAGGAGAGTAAACGGAAGTAATTTCGTCCATTTTCCTCAATTTTTTACTTAAACTATCTATTTTTTGTAAAAAATCTTGCTGAAAAATTCCTTCTTCATTATATAAACCTATTAAAACAAAGTCATCATCCCAAGCATATTTTTCACTATAGTCTAAGAAAAAATCTGTTTCTGAACTATTTTTTGGAAAGAATTTTGTGAGGTCGTAATCAAACTTAATGTCTTGAAAATGAAATAGTTGTACTGCCGTGATGACAATAACAATTGCAATAATTATCTTACTATTCCGACGATACATTAACTGGTTTGATTTGTTCAAATTTTCAAATTCGGCGCAAATATCAGAAAATTGTATCTAAAATTATAAGAAGACAGAAAATAAGTTGCAGTTGATTTTAAAATGAGGAAAAATGATACTTAGGCTGCCATCGCATCACTTTGCATTATTCCAAATATATTTTGCTCTAAATCTTTAAAGTAAGCCATCCACCCAATTCCTGGAACTGGAAATTTAGGAACGATAATTTCTCCACCTTCCTTGCGAATATCTAACAAAGTATGTTCTACATTTTTTACTTCTATAGCATTCGTTAAAGATTGTGCAGACTTTGCCTTTCGAAGAAATGGATTCCCAAAAATCTGATGCTCAGAGGATTCAACTCTAGCTGTCCATTTTTTGTGATTAGCAGAAGGCTGAAAAGTCCAACCAAAAACTTGATTATAAAATGCAATAGATTTTAAAGGAGTAGTTACTGGTACATCAAATTTGGTTACTCTATACATTTGTATTAAAATTAAAAGTGATTGAATGATTATTTTAATATAGTACAAATATAACTCAAAATGTTTTAAAATAAAAATAAAATGACACAAAAAATGTAAAATATTATTTTTGACAAACATTTTTTAAAAGTTTAAAAAATAAACCAAAGATGCAACTGTTAACTATTCGGCTCTTAACAGAGCTTTGAAACCAATTCCGATTGATATTTTGAAATAAATGTCGATAAATTTTTAAATTTCAATATCAACCTCAAATTCAACCTCAATTTCCGTCGTAGGTGGTTTAAACCTTGAAATTGAAGTTGCACTTGAAGTTGAGGTTTATTTAAGCCCCTTACAACCTAAAGGTGTCAAATTTCAGTACTCCAACCTAAAACATCAAGCAGCCAATTACTTGACTTCTTTAAAATCTATTTCTAGGATATACTCTAATTTCTATAAATTTAGTACCTTGCGGACTTTTTAGAAAGTGTAACTACTATGTGCAATTATAAACTCATCCCTAATTTGCATTTATTGTGCAAATTTGATTAACATGCAATAGTTACCAGAAATAATATCTAAATATAAATTATATATGCAACAAGTATTCAAATCGTTTCTTGGAAATTCACCAACTTGGTACAAAATTGCTATTTTAGGATTTTTAGTGCTCAATGTGTTATTGGTTAATTTTACGAATAGTACTATAGCCGGTTGGGTAATCATTGCCGAATTTATCCTAACGTTAGCAATGGCGTTAAAATGTTATCCATTGCAGGCAGGTGGTTTGATTGCATTACAAGTAGTTGTACTAAAACTGACTAGCCCAGAGACTGTTTTTCATGAGATTGAAGGCAACCTAGATGTAATTTTATTATTGGTGTTTATGGTGGCGGGTATATATTTTATGAAACCACTATTGATGTATATTTTTGGTAAGATTTTTATCAAAATAAAGTCTAAAATAGTGCTGTCATTGCTCTTTTCTTTCATGGCGGCTTTTCTTAGTGCATTTTTAGATGCCTTAACAGTAATGGCGGTATTGATAAGTGTTTTTGTTGGATTCCATTCGGTTTACCATAAAGTGCATTCGAGTAATTCCGATTATGATGATGACGGTATTCAGGATAGGAAAGAATTAGGTGGAGATACCTTAGAAGAATTTAGAAGTTTTTTAAGAAGTTTGGTTATGCATGGTGCAGTAGGTACGGCACTTGGAGGAGTTTGTACACAAGTTGGAGAACCTCAAAACTTATTAATTGCAGCAAAATTAGATTGGAATTTCATGGAATTCTTTTACGCAATGGCCCCTATCACCATGCCCGTATTAGCTAGTGGCTTACTAACTTGTTTGGCACTTGAATTAACAGGGTGGTTTGGATTCGGAGGGAAACTACCCGAAAATGTCAGAGGAATCATTAAAGGATTTGTAGAAGAAGAAGATGCAAAAAGAACAGACAAAGAAAAATATGCGATAAAAGTTCAAGCCGTTGCCGCACTCTTTTTAATTGTTGCCTTAGCCAATCACTGGGCTTCACCGGGATTAATAGGACTAGCAGTTATCGTCATTCAAACCGCTTTTTCAGGTATTACAGATGAACATAGCATTGGACATGCCTTTGAAGAAGCTTTGCCATTTACTGCCTTATTAGCTGTCTTTTTTGTCATCGTAGGAATGATTCATGATTTACATTTATTCACGCCTATTATTGATGCAGTATTAGCTATGGAAAAATCTGTTCAACCTTCTATGTTTTATATTGCCAATGGTGTTTTATCCATGATAAGTGATAATGTATTCGTAGCAACCGTTTATATCAACGAAGTTAGAGCAGCATTTGACGCAGGAACTATCAATAGAGAAGAGTTTGAAAATTTAGCAATTGCGATTAATACGGGAACAAATCTACCAAGTGTAGCTACCCCAAATGGTCAAGCGGCTTTTTTATTTTTATTGACATCTGCTTTAGCACCGGCGATTCGCCTTTCTTATTTAAAAATGATTTGGATGGCATTGCCTTACACCATCGTTTTAGGTGGAGTTGGATTACTATGTGTTAAATTGTATTTGTAAAATTTTTCTTTTCCCGTTTTAAAATATTTACTTATTAAGTCGCTAGTGGTATCATTTATAAGTAACTGACAACTTAATCGGATGTATTTTTTTGTTA
>CAYMSC010000054.1:7036-20458 GCA_964392805.1 uncultured Saprospiraceae bacterium | reverse complement strand
AGATTGCATCTTGAAAACATTATCTTTTATGATTGTATCATGTCTAGCTCAACGGCTCTGCCCCCTGAAAAAATATAAAAGTCAATGATGCCTAAATCAATAATCCCAATCTCAACAATCCAAGCCTTCAACTTCAGAAAGGGGCAATCCCACAATATTCGCAATTTCTTGATTCGTTAAAGCACCTATTTTTTTAAGTTTGCAGGCGGTTTCGATAGCTTTTTCTTGCTTGCCTTTTTCCAATCCAATTTGTTCTCCCACTTCTCTTCCTTCTCTATGTGCAGTATCCACTACATTCTTCATATCTCTCAAATACTTCAAACTTTGCTGGTAAGCAGCTTGTTCTTCCGCTCCAAATTTGGCAAGTTCTGAAATATTAAACAATTTAATAAAAATGTCTTCTTTTAAATCAACAGGAATGTCTTCTAAACTGGGCAAGTTTTTAAAAATCCACAACCATTTTTCATATCGGGAAGTACATGCTTGTAAGGATTTTGTAAATTTTGGCAACTCTAAATAGATAAAGTGTAATTTATCATAAAATACTTTACAGTTTTGGTCTTTTAATTGAACATGGTGTCGAATCGTCTCTTTTTCTGACGCATGGGCTTTAAATGTAAAATTTAAAATCCCAATAGTAAAAACAGGTGATAATTTAAAATCCCATTCTCCTTTCTCCGCCATTTCTTGAATGGGGAAAGAGGAGTAATAAACCGAACGGTCCTTAAAATAATCTTGTCTAGCCTTTTGTAATTCGACAATAAATCGCTCTCCCTCTATAGAGGTACAATATATATCAAAAATCGCTTTCCTATCTTCGACCCTGTTCCCTAAATGCTCATTTTTGGAAAAATTTAGTGCTTTTATAGTATAGGTGGCGGGAAGCACTTGATTCAAAAAATCAATCAATAAATCTTTATTGGCTTCTTCGCCAAAGACTCTTTTAAATCCAAAATATGTAAATAGGTTGATGTATTTTCCGCTATTTGCCATAATAAATTGGATGTTTTATTCAAAGATACAATATAAATCAAATTACTACAAAAATGCTATCTTTGTATAAACTAGTGCCGACTACATGAAGAATCTACCAATCAGCATACAAACTTTTGAAAAAATAAGGGAAGACGACCTTATTTATGTAGATAAAACCAAATTTATTTATGAGCTAACTCGTTCAGGAACTTATTATTTTTTTGCCCGTCCTCGTCGCTTTGGAAAGTCTCTACTATTAACTACTCTAAAATCTTTTTTTCTAGGCAAAAAAGAATTATTCAAAGGATTAGACATCTATGATAAAGAAAAAGATTGGGCTTTTTATCCAGTTATTCATATTGACTATTCTAAAGTAAATTACCGAGATACAAAAGAAGTGTTTAGGTCTAGCATGATTTTTCATTTAAAAGCTATAGCCAATGAATATGAAGTAACCTTACTAGAAACAGACATTTCTACGGCTTTTAATGAATTGGTCTTAAAATTACATCAAAAATATCAACAAAGAGTGGTTATTTTGGTAGATGAATACGATAAACCATTAGTAGATAGTTTAACTAAACCAGCAGAATTTGAACGCAACCGCTTAATATTAAGTAGTCTTTATGGTTCGATGAAAGGACATGATGATTATTTACGGTTTGTACTATTAACAGGTGTTAGTCGCTTTTCTAAAGTGAGTGTCTTTTCTGGAATGAACAATTTAGATGATATCTCTATGAATAGGGCATATAGTACTTTAGTAGGTTTTACGCAAACAGAATTAGAGGCTTACTTTGGGGAATATTTGCAAAAATTAGCGGATACTTTTTCTATGCCAGTAAGCGAATTACTTCCACATGTAAAAGAATGGTATAATGGCTTCTCTTTTGATGGGATTAATAAATTATACAACCCTTTTTCTGTTTTAAAATTATTTATAGAGTTTGAATTTAGAAACTACTGGTTTTCTACAGGTACGCCCACTTTTTTAATTGATTTAATCAAAGAACAAAAACAACTTCCTGAAGCATTTGAACATAAAAAAGTCAATGATTTAGAAGGTAGTACCGAGCAAATTAATAATTTTCCATTGATACCGCTATTGTATCAAACGGGTTATTTAACCATCGAAAAAATAGGTAGAGATGGACTCCGTCCCCATTATTTTTTGAATTATCCAAATGAAGAAGTTCGGCATTCTTTTTTGACCTATATTACCGCAGCTTTTGTCGATAAAGACCAATTTGATATACAACCAGAAGGTTTAGCTTTAAGAGATGCACTCAAAGCCGAGGATATACCCCAATTTGTCAAAAAATTTCAAAGTTTCTTATCAGATATACCAAGCCGGCTGCATATAGGCAAAGAAGCCTATTATCACTCCTTAACTTATCTGATGTTGAGGCTGGTAGGTGCTAAATCTCTGTTAGAAAAAGAAACGGATAAGGGTCGGATTGATGCAGTGCTGGAATTACCAGACAAAATTTATATTATTGAATTCAAATTTGCTAAAAATACTAAAGTTAAACAGGTTGCAACGCTTTCAAGAAGAGCTATAAAACAAATTAAAGACAAAAAATATCATGAGCCATATCTGGGAACAGAAAAACGTATTTTACTTTTAGGGCTTGGTTTTTTAGATAAGCAATTACATGGAAGAGTAGAGGAAATCTAATAGTATGCTCAATTTAGTTATTTTGAAGAAAGGCTTTTGTTTAAATCAAGAAATAGCGTTGTTTTTATAGTTAAACTAGGCAATATGGAAAAAGAAATAGAAAAATTATATCTAAATCAAATGACCCAACAGGGATTATATAAAATCTTCGGTTTGCGTAAAGTTGAAAAGTTAGAAGACTTAGATAGGTGGCTAGAAAAAACCACTAAATTAACGCTAGAAGAAAAAAATATTGCCCTATTTTATAATAAACGATTACTTAAAAATATAGATAGCTGGAATGAGCAGGAACTATCACTAGGTTTTATTGGGCCATTAGTTAATATTATTGATTTTAAAGTCCCCTATCAATTGAATTTTTTTGCCCAACGACCAATTTCGGCTATTATTGGTGATTATGAATTATCAGGAAAACCTGACGGAATGCTCGCCGCAGGAAATTTTGAACCAGAAGCTCCCTTTTTTGCTTTTCAAGAATACAAAAAAGACATCAATAGTAGCGGTGACCCAGCAGGTCAAAACCTTGCGGCTATGCTAGTTGGTCAAGTACAAAATAAAGAGCAAGAAATTATTTATGGTTGTTATATAGTAGGGAGACTTTGGTATTTTATGGTTTTAAAAGGTAAGGAATTTGCTATTAGCAAAGATTATTCTGCTACCCATGAGGATGATATTTTTGAAATTGTAAAAATACTCAAAGCACTTCGTAACTTATTATTAGAAAGGCTTGGTCTACCAGAAATGCCTTAGGGTAGGCTATTCAGAGTTATGCAGGTATAGCCTACTTTGGGGAATATTTGCAAAAATTAGCGGATACTTTTTCTATGCCCATCACCGAACTACTCCGACATGTAAAAGAATGGTATAATGGCTTCTCTTTTGATGGGATTAATAAATTATACAACCCTTTTTCCATTTTAAAACTATTTATAGGGTTTGAATTTAGAAACTACTGGTTTTCTACAGGTACATCCACTTTTTTCAAAAGATATTATGAACCTTATCTAGGAGGCAAAAAACGAATATTACTCTTAGGCTTAGGTTTTTTAGATAGTGAATTATACTAGAAACGGGATAAATTTGTGAAAATTAATTTAGAAGTCAGAAGTCAGACCGTCTATTTCATAGACTGTCAGAAGTCAGATGAATCAGATTTAAATAATTGATTATTAGTGTTTTGTAGTTTTTAAATCTGACTTCTGACAGAAAAATGTAATTTTTCGGTCTGACTTCTGACCTCTTTTCAAAATCACTCTTTTATCCCGTTTGGAGTATACATGGTAGAATCCAATAGGATGAACAATAACTATAATAGCCTAATCCACTTGCTTCTCAAACATCTCCCAATAAAGCCCTTTCTGAGCGACCAAGGCATCATGTGAACCAACTTCCACTACCCTACCCTTTTGCAACACCACAATCTTATCCGCCATTTTCAAATTGTAAAGTCGATGCGTCACCAACACTAAAATTTTATCTTTTGCCAAAGTTCGAAAATGTTCAAAAATAGTCGCCTCTGCCAAAGGGTCAATCGCGCTACTAGGTTCATCTAAAATAATGATTTCTGCATTTTTATAAAAAGCTCTAGCCAAAGCCATTTTTTGCCATTGCCCACCACTTAATTCTGCGCCTTTTCGAAAAAGTCGTCCTAATTGCTGTTCGTATTTATCAGGCAATTGTTCAATAAAATCAGTCGCTCCAGATTTACTGGTTGCTGCTTGTATTTTTTCTGGGGAGTTGGGTTGTTCTAAATCTGCGATTTGGACATTTTTGTTGACCGAAAAAAAGTATTTGGCAAAATCTTGATAAATGACACTAATTTTTTGGCGTAAGTCAGTGAGTTTAAAATGCTTAATATTGTCTTTACCCCAATGAATAGTGCCCTCCGTAGGGTCATATAATCGACAAAGTAATTTAACTAATGTGGTTTTTCCCGAACCATTCTCCCCTACTAAAGCAACTACTTCTCCTTTTTTAAAAGAAAGATTCACATCCTGCAATACTTTTGAACTAGTATCAGGATAAGTAAAACTAACTGCATCTAAGTGAATACCCATTGTCAAATTTTCGGGAATATTTTTAGGCGATTTTGGTATTTTTAATAAAGAAGTAATATTTAATAGTTCAAATAAATGGCTTAAAAATAAACGGTTATTATACAAGCCAACTACCGATGTCAAAGATTGTTGAATAGCAGCTTGTCCTCGCTGAAAAGCTTGAAAATACATCACTAAATCTCCTATGGTAATAGTCCCATGAAAAGTTCGCCAAGCAATGAAACCATAAGTACCTGTCATCGCTACTATTTCAGCTCCTTTAGCTAATAAACTCGCTCTAGCTCTTTGTTTCCCAATCTTTAATTTCTCTCCAAATAGAACTTTTCTGAGTTGAAGGAATTGTTCTTTTAATGGTTTCCCCAAATTAAATAAACGAACTTCTTTAGCATATTCTGTCGTAGTTAAAATATGATTGAGGTAATGCGCCTCTCTTTCTAATGCAGTCCGCCCTTTTTCCCAATGAAACAATTTTTTAGAATAATACCATTTAACCCCTGCAATAGGTAAAGCAAAAAAACATAGAATTACCGCAATACTCCAATGTAGGTAGAGTAATAAACCAGCAAGGGATAGTAATAAAAAACTACTTCGCAATAAATCTGTTAAATTTCGCAGTATTTGTACAGGACGAAACATAGCTTGCTGCTGTGCTCTGTGGAAAGTGTCATGGTATTTAGCATTTTCATAATAACTTAAATCTATGCTCGTTGCTTTGTCAATGATGATTCCTGACATATAATCAGTCACTAATTGTTGCTGGGTTTCACTTATGAGTTGTTGATAATTTTGGATAATGGCAATTAATAATTGAACCGTTCCAAAAAAGAGAATATAATCTAAAATCATTAAAAAGTTAGTAGTACTATCGACTACCGTCAATTCATCAACAATCAATTTTGTTAAATACAATAAAAGAAGCGGTAAAATAGCCTGTAATAATTGCGTTCCTAATAATAGAATAGTCCATTTTTTGCTACTTTTCCAAACAATCTGCAAGGCTTGTTTGATATAATTAAAAGTCATTTAAATGTTTTCAAATTATACGGTAAAATTGAAAAAAGGTGTAAAATAGCCGAATTATTCTTTAAAATAGCTTGAAGTCATTGAACCCTGATAAATAACAAAACGTATATAAGTATAGATTGAAAATTTCTATCTTCAGAAGTTAAATCGGTATTACGGTAAAAAGTGTGGGTGAGTCAAAAATGGCACAACTCAGAGAGTTGTGTTACTTGTTCGTTCCAAATGTAACACAACTCTCTGAGTTGTGCGATATGATAATCCACATTGTAAAATTTAATCCACACTTTTCACCGTAGCCCCGTTAAATCATTATCCCACTACTGAGAATTTAGTGTACAAATTTAAAATATTAAACAAGGCTAATCTATTATAACAATTATTATGCTTCAAAAGGAAGAAAAGAGAGAATGGGGATTACTATGTAAATATTGTGAATTAGCCATCCAAGGGGGTAAAATATCTCACAGTAGGACTGAATCTATAAATTGGAATAATCTTTTTGAAATAGCAAAAAAAAATAAAGTTCGCCCATTATTATATAAAGGCATTAATGAAGCTAAGCATGAACAATACATTCCAACAGACCTACTAACATCTTTGAAGAAAGCTGTATTTGATATTTCTATATTTAATCTTCGACAAACAAAAGAATTACTACAGCTTCAGAAATTGTTTAAGGAAAGTGCATTAAAAGTAGTCCCTTATAAAGGGAGTATATTGGCATTAGAAGCATACGGGGCATTAAACTTAAGAGAAATATCTGATATAGATTTACTGGTAAATGAGCCTGACTTTCCTACAATACAGCAGCTTTTACTAGATAGAAATTATCAAACTGAAATGGATGTCTCGTACGAATTCTTTAAAAAATATAATACTCAATATTATGAATATAATTTTGATTATTACAAAAATGGTCAACGAGTTTTTCATGTAGAACCACATTGGTTAATAGGCCCTAAAAGACATCAAATCCCCTTCAGTTTAAGTGATTTCAAAGAATTATTAATTTCTAAAAAGTTTTTAAATACTGATTTTACCACTTTCACACCAGAAGGATTATTACTCAGCACCGTCCTGCATCATGGAGGTCAAGATAGCTGGTCTTCCCTAAAACAAGTAGCTGATTTAGTAGCTATTATGAATAAATTTAGCAGTAAAATTGATTGGAAATCATTTTTTATTCTACTAAATGATTGGAAAGTCACCAATCTATTTCTTTTAGGAATTGGGATGGCTAAAAACTTATTTGACATTACACTACCTCATTTTATAGAACAGCAGCTAAAATCTAGTAATATCAATACATCAGTAAAAAACAAATTAATTAAACTAGCTTCATTCAATAAAAAATATAAACCAACTAACTCCATTTTTCAACAAATTTGGTTTCAAGTTACAATCCGAAAATACTGGTCTACTAAATTAAAAGTCATTTATTATCATCTAATCCAAATGATTAGACCAAATGTATTAGATGTAAAAGGAAAAGAAGGAAAAGAAATTAATATGTTTTGGTTAACTCTAAAAAAGCCATTTCGCTTAATACAACAGCTCATAAAAGAACAGTAGTCTAAAAATCATTGAAAGGTCTCTCCTTCTTTTACGCCTGCCATTTGTACAAATCGCTCTCCAGTCATAATGCCTTCAGCAGTTTGTACGATATCGATACGGAGTAATTGTTTATCTGCACAAGCAACTACAAATCCTTTTGGGCCTACATAAATAATTTCACCACTCGTAGCAGTTGTTGCTTCTCCTAATAGGCTTACTTGAAGTATTTGTAATGGTTGATTCCTAAAAATGGTAATTGCTCCACCATAAACAGGATTGCAGGCATTAACAAGAGCTTTAATCTCTCCAGCATTTTGTTTTTGCCAATTAATTTGCTGTTCTATTTGAGTGGGTCGCTTTAAATATTTAGCATTCGCATCATCCTGATTTATTTTAGGAAGCGTCCCTGTTTGACTTAATAATTGTATAATATTACCAACCATTTGTAGAGCTATAAATCCAGCTTCACTCATAAAGTGTCCATAAGTTATATCTGGCGTCAATGGAAATTGAGCAGAACTAATGATAGGTCCAGTATCAAATGTAGCATCCATTTGATGCATAGTTAAACCACTTTGAGGTACTTGATTCTTAATCTGCCAAAAAACAGGGTCTGGGCCACGATATTGAGGTAAAGGTCCTGGATGAAAGTTAATAAAACCCCATCTGGGGATAGTCAGTAACTTAGCAGGTATTTTATATTTAAAGGTCAATACAAAAACTAAATCTACCTTCTTATTTTTCAGAAAGACCGCTAGCTTTTTTTGTAATTGAGCCTTTGTGATTTTAATTAGTGGTAATTTAAATTGTTGTAAAATAGGCTTAACCTTAGTTAAAAAGGCTGGGTTAATAGTTGAAGTAACTACGCCAATTAATAAATTTGCTTTAGCTAATTCTTGGATAACAGATAATCCTAGTGGGTGATTACACAATATGGCAATTCTCATAGTGGGTGATTTTATCCATGTCAAAATAACTAATTCAAATCTAAATCTACTAGCAACTCGCTAAAATCTAAAGACTTAATAAAAATAATTATAAAAATCACAATATAACAAATTAATAAACCAAGCAAACTCAAACCAAAAAATTTACTACTCCAATTAGCCTTATATTCAATAGGAATAAATAATTGGTTGATTAAATAGAATTGGCTAGATCTACTATTCACTTTTTGTACTATATCATTATAATAGGCTCGGCTCTGATATAATTCTGCTTCTAAGATAGAAGTTTCCGCTTCAAAAATTTCTAAGTCTACTAAATCACTAGCATATTTGAGCGTTCTATGTTCGTCTTCTAAAGAGTAGAGTTGTTTTTCTTTTATCGCAAATAAGTTTTCAACATTTTCATTTTTAGTTTTAAAAAAATTGTAGTCTCTTAATAATTTTTCATTACCATCTGATTCTATATAATTAATAAGATGCTGATAATAGGCGGAAGGCAAGAAATTAACAAATGATTTAATTCTTGATTTTGTCGTTAAAGTAAAATTACCAAACTCATCAAAAGTATTAAAATTTGTTGTAGTTCCAATGATATTATATAATACGCCCAATGTCACTTTTTCTTCATTAGATAATTTTAAAATGTCTGTGGCTGTTAACCTTACTAATTCATTTTTTTTTAAAAGGTCTAACAAGTAATTACCAATAATCATGGTTTTGTTATCAATTCTTTTTTCGCTTAAAAGTAATTGATAGACACAACTCTGAGAAGTCACTAACTTAATAAAGTTATCATTATTATGTTTATGATAATAACGATAGATTGAATGTATCATTTGTTCTGTTAATACCCATACATTATTATCAAAAATAACTTCATTTCCTACCTCCAAAGAAAAAAGGCTAGCATCTCCATAATACACAAACTCTACCCCAGAAACATATACACTCGATTTATCCACTTGCTGATAGGCATACCCAACCACTAGCAAGCTAAGTAGGACTAACCAATATTTATATTGGCGTAGTAAGTTTTTATTGACCAATAATAATTTTTCTAGCATGAATTAGCAAAAAATAGAACGCGTTGTAAGCTTATCACCTACTTCTACTGTTTTTTTAAGTGATAAATTACTTATTCGCTCTTAAACCGAATAAGTCAGTTAAAATCTCTAGAAGATTATCTCAATGCCAATAATTGATTTTCAACACTTATTTAGTTGCCTTTAATTAA
This sequence comes from uncultured Saprospiraceae bacterium, assembly GCA_964392805.1. Lineage (GTDB taxonomy): Bacteria > Bacteroidota > Bacteroidia > Chitinophagales > Saprospiraceae > JAFMDF01. The sequence goes on along the minus strand of CAYMSC010000054.1, from coordinate 10,990 downwards.
ACCAAAATAAGTAATTAAAATATAATAGCTTAGTAATAACGAAAAAATAACTTCCGCATTTGATTTTTCAATTGAATGTTTTTATCATAGGTTTTCAACCCATTACAAAAAAATCCATTTGAAAAATGCGGAACTTATTTTTTCGTCGGCTCTTATAACTTTACTGAAAGTAAAGATATGCTGCCCGTAAACAATTATAGGTTTTTAGATAAGTTTTTAGAGAGTGTGAACTAAAATAAAGAAAAAAGTAGTTTTTTATGATTGTGTTTAAGTAAAAAAAGGTAATAATAGTGGGTAATAATAAATTTAAAATCCAAAGGTATACTATCCTTTTTAGAAAGTCAAAAATTTATTTTTTTTTTCGGTGAATGGTCATTTTTAGCTGCTGAATGGCAAAAAGTAGGGTGTTTTAGAATTAGAATTAGCCTTTTTGAGCGTTCTAAAATAAATAGATTTTTTTTTGTATAAAAGAGTATCAATTATATAAAAAAAACTACCAATCAGCATACAGTCATTCGGAAATATTAGAGTATGTTTAAATTTCCATGATTGAGCGAAAGTGAGCCAATTGATGAAATTTCAAACATGCTCTTATTCAAGGAAAAATGATATATGTCGATAAAATTGAATTCATTGACAACCTAACTCGTGAAGAAAAATTCTATTTCTTTGCTCTCCCTTGTCGCTTTGAGAATCTCAAACACTTCCAAACAATTTATTTTACCCTACAAATAACTAAAAGGACAAACCTCATCCCATTTTTTTCGTATTTTGCGTCAGCTATGGCAGAAAACCAATCCACCATCTATACCCAACATTTTCGGCAAGAATTAAAACGCCTAAATGACCAACAGCGAACTGCCGTTGAGCAAATAGAAGGGCCTGTGTTAGTGGTAGCCGGACCGGGAACTGGAAAAACCCATATTCTCTCCGCTAGAATCGGTCGAATTTTAGCAGAAACCGATACGCAAGCTTTTAATGTTCTATGTCTAACCTTTACGGATGCAGGAGCACACGCCATGCGAGAACGCTTGTTGCAATTCATAGGTCCAGAAGCACATAATGTGCATATTTATACCTTCCATTCTTTTTGTAATAAAGTTATCCAAGAAAATTTAGAGTTATTTGGCATTCAAAAATTAGAACCCCTGAGTGATTTGGAGCGAGTAGAATTTATTCGCAAAATCATTGATAGACTGCCACTTGATCACCCACTAAAAAGAGGGCGTAGAGATATTTATTTCTATGAAAAACACCTGCATAATATTTTCCAGTTAATGAAAAAAGAAAACTGGAAAGAAGGGTTTATTCATGAACGAATCAAGCAATATTTAGAAGAATTGCCTAATCGACCAGACTATATTTATAAAAGAAAATCAGGACGTTACAAAAAAGGAGAGGTAAAAGAAGGGAAACTACAAAAAGAGACCGAGAAGATGGAACGCCTTTGGTCTGCTGCTAGCTTGTTTGATGAATATGCTAGAATGCTACAAACCAATCGGCGATATGATTACGAAGATATGCTGTTGTGGGTGATTAGAGAATTTGGTCGATTTGAGAAATTATTACGCTATTATCAAGAGCAATATTTATATATTCTGGTAGATGAATATCAAGATACGAGTGGTGCGCAAAATCAAATTCTACAGCAGTTAATCAAATATTGGGAAAATCCCAATGTCTTTATAGTCGGTGATGATGACCAATCTATTTATGAATTTCAAGGAGCTAGGTTAAAAAATTTAGTAGATTTTCATCAGCAATATAAAGACCATCTCGAAGTCGTTTTCCTGAAAGACAATTATCGGTCCTCCCAAGCCATTTTGGATATGGCAAAGGTCTTAATTAATAACAATCAAAAACGAATATCCCGAGAATTAGCGGTAGATAAAAATATTATAGCGGAGCATCCAAAGATGCAAAAAACTAAAGTGAATCCTCAGATTTTTGCCTATCCAAATCGGATGCAAGAGGAAACGGCTATTTTATCGCACATCAAAAAACTCCATAAAAAAGGGATTCCCTACGAAGAAATGGCAGTCATCTACGCCCGTCATCGACAGGCAAGGAATTTAATCCAGTTATTGGAAAAGCAAGGTATTCCTTATCAGACAAAGCGTAAAGTAAATATTCTTGATTTACCGATGATAGAAAATTTACGTTTTTTACTAGAGTATATTAATCTGGAATACAAACGAATATATCATGGAGAGCATTTATTATTTCAAATACTACATTTCAATTTTTTAGAAATTCCTCCTTCGGATATTAACAAGATTAGCCGACATTTAGCAGGCAATTATGAGGACAAATGGCGAGATACCTTATCGGATAAAAGTTTATTACAAAAATTGGGGGTCACTGCCTTTGAACACATTGCTAGTTTTGTAGCCTTGCTTAATCAAATTATCCACGATTACCGCAATATTCCGTTAAATTTAATGGTTGAGCGACTCGTTAATCGTAGTGGGCTACTCAAACACATTCTATCTCAACCCAATCAAGCTTGGGGTTTACAAGTTCTTTCTACGCTCATGAATTTTATTAGAATTGAAGTAGATAGAAAACCTCGAATGCGCTTAGACGGACTATTAGAGGTATTAAGTAAAATGGATGCCAATTATTTAACGGTAGGCGTACAAAAAACGGAGCAAGCATGGGCAGGGGTCAATTTTGTGACCGCCCACAGTTCCAAAGGATTGGAGTATCAAGCTGTTTTTATATTGGATGCGGTCAAAGATTATTGGGAGCCGGGAAAAATTGCCCCTTACCAATTTGCATTGCCTGATACGATTACCTATTCGGGAGAAGAAGATGCGATGGAAGCAAGACGACGGCTTTTTTATGTCGCCTTAACCAGAGCTAAAGAACATTTAATTATTTCTCATGCAACGACCAATAATAACGGCAAACCGTTACGGCGCACCCAGTTTGTAGATGAAATAATCGACCAATATCAAATAGATATAGCAGAAAAAACCGTTAGTCAAAAAGCCTTATTAAGTGCTTATGAAACCATTCTTTCTGAAAGTAATGAGCCGATGATAGAACCGATACAAAAAGCGGTGGTCGAGGAATTATTAAAGGACTTTAAGCTAAGTATTTCGTCTTTGAATGCTTATTTGAGGTGTCCTTTGAGTTTTTATTATGAAAAGGTTTTACAAGTGCCAACTGTTACCACCGAAGCAGCAGCTTATGGAACCGCCATTCATCACGCATTGATGGTTTTGTTTGAAAAAATGCGTCGGTCAGAAAGCAAAAAATACCCAACTCAAAAATACTTCTTAGGCTATTTTAATCAAGAAATGAAAAAGCACAAGGGGTATTTTACAAGTAAAGAATATGATAGAAGACTAGCATTAGGAAGAGCCAATTTGAGTAAGATTTATACTGATTTTTTACCTAAATGGCATAAAATTGCCTTGGCGGAGTTCCCTATTAAAAATACCCAGTTCAGAGGGGTTCCGCTAACGGGCGTGATTGATAAAGTGGATTTACACAAGGAACATGCCCATGTGGTCGATTATAAAACGGGAAGTCACAATCCTTATAAAATGGCTAAGCCTAGTAAGGCAAAACCTTATGGTGGGTCCTATTGGCGGCAATTGGTTTTCTACAAAATTCTGTTTGAGACTAATAAACTGAATAGTCAAAAAGTAACTAGTGGAGAAATTTTCTATGTAGACCCTGACCCTTCTGGAAATTTAGCCAGCAAATCCATCACCATCAGCGAAGAGCATCATCAACTAATCAGTGATTTGGTTGTATCTACTTACGAAAAAATACAGCAACATGATTTTTATGAAGGCTGCGGCGAACCCAATTGTACTTGGTGTAATTTTGTAAAGAAAAATGTATTGGTTGATAGTTTTAGTAATCCGGAGTTGGAGGAACTAGATGATTAATTATCTTGTTTTATAAAAAAAGGCTATTTTCGCTCGCTAAACCATTCAT
>CAYMSC010000054.1:0-6936 GCA_964392805.1 uncultured Saprospiraceae bacterium | reverse complement strand
TCATAACACTCTTAAATTTTATCGTCAGAAAAGAGCAACTAGAAAATAGCATTTATTTCATAGACGAAATGGATGCCCATCTAAATACAGCTATTCAATACACCTTATTAAAAGAAATTACAGAAAATTGGATTCCTGAATCTTGCCAATTGTGGACTGCTTCCCACTCCTTAGGATTTATTGATTATGCTAGACAAGCCGCTCACGCTGCTATTATTGATTTCGACCAATTAAATTTTGATTTACCACAGATTCTAACACCTGAACCAAAAGACAACTTAGAGGTTTACGAAATAGCGGTAAGCAAAGATATTTTAGGTCGGATTTTTGATGGGATGAATATCTTTTTTGTAGAAAATAAAGATAATCAGTATTATAATAGTCTAGGAATTATTAAGACCATTTTTGTTCCAGAAAAAGACAAAAAAGCAATTTATTTTAAAGCGATAAATACAGATTTCAAAGGGGTAATTGACCGAGACTTTTTATCAGATGAAGAAATAAATGAACTAGAAAAAGAGTATGAAAACCTTAAAATACTAAGGTATTACAGTATTGAAAATTATCTCTACCATCCAGATAATTTAGCAGAATATTATAACAAAAAAAATAAGGCATTTGATAAAAAAAATTACTTGAAAAATTTAATCAATAGCAAAAATGAGATAAAAGACCGACTCATTATAAAGTTAATGTCTACAAGAACTTCCTACCCTTTTTATAAAGAAGTTCAACAAGAAAAAAATATAAAAAAGAAATGGTATACCAATAGCGATGAAAATACAAATTTTACAGAAAAGATTGCCGAACTATTAAACAGCAACCAGTTAGAAGATTTTTATAAGGTGTTTCCTATGAAAAATCATGCTACTCAAATACCTCAAAGACAGAATATTCCACTATCAGAACTAACAAAAACTAAATGGTTCGAAAAACAAATCAACAAACTAATCAATTGATTATAAGCTAATTAGCACAGACACAGGTAAATTCTCAATCTAGGAATCACGAAGTGATTCAACCCGAATAGCCCTGTATGAAAATGCAGGGAAAATGGTGAGTATACTCCCTTCCTACAACCACGGAGTGGTTGAACATTTTAAGATTCATTGAGAACTTACAGGCACAGCTCAGAGAGCTATGTTACTTTTTTAGTTGCTCCCAATCAATCAAGCCTTGCTCATCAGCTTCAATTAATTTTTCTATATAGAGTTGCATTTTCAATCCTTTTTTGACCGCATTGATTTTAGCTAATTGATGTTTAGTCTCCTCTACTCTTAATACTTTCAAAACAATCTTTTTTGGTGCTTCCATAATAATGAATTTGTAGTACCTATTCAGTAGATTAGAGAGTAGAGACCATTTCATTGAGAGAAGAGAGAAAACCAAGGATTACCAACAATTTTTTCGGTAAAAAACCGAAAAATTAAAAGGTTTACCGATTCCTATCTCTTTTCTCTAATCTCTGCGCTCTATTCTAAATAGTCACAATTTGTGGTAAAAATACTTCACGGCACAAATATAACAAAAATTATTTTTGTGAAAAATGTTACTTTTGTTACATTTTTCGTCTAAAGGGTGAATTTTCTTTTACAGACTGGCAGTTAGGAACTAAGTGCAGCGAGAAAAAGAGGAAAATAAAAAAGGTTTTTAACTGTTGTTGTTTGAAATAGAGTTAGCTCCATTTTATTGTTTTCCCACCTATGTGCTTACCCAAGATTGTCTAGTCTATTTTTTAATCAGAGTGATTTGACGAATTCATCATTCCTCATTTATCATTCATCATTTTTTTAACATGAATCAGAATACTAGATTAAAACAGGTAGAATCTCATGCCACCAACAGAGAATTCTACGACCTGTTTCGCCCAATTATTCCCAGCATGGATTTGACTGGAAAAATTGCGCAGGTGATTAGTGCATTGACAGAGGCAGTAACTGTTTGGTTCATCATGCAAAGTGAATTAGCAGGCGTAACCAAAGCAGTTTCTATTATCTTGTCAATCATTGCCGTCATCTTGGTGGTAGCGGTACTCGAATTAGGAGGTCGTAAATTTTTACAAGTATTGACCCGCGCTTTAGTGTGGAAACGTTTACAGAATTTTTGGTATAAAGCATTATTTGGCATTGTTGCTTTGATGACTTTGGGCTTGGGTATTTTATCTTTTAACTTATCCACCAATGGTATCCATCATACCTTCACTTCTAAAGCAACTTTGAATAGTATTGAAATAGACCACAGTCCACTGAATCAGGAATATCAAACACGGCTAGACCGAGTAGACAATCGTTTTTCGCAAGACCTTAAATTATTGGAAGACAGCCATTTAAGAACCGTAGAAAGTTTGGACAAACAATACGATGCGAAGGCAAACGAGGCGCTGCTAAAAGCAGAGAATTACGAGCAGAAAGCACGAAAAGGGGCGAGTTGGGCAAATAGTCAAGCAAAAAAATTCAAAGCGACGGCGGCGGCTTTAACTACTGCCAAGGCGAATAAATTAGCTAGTTTGAACGAAAAGCACAGTCAACGAATCGCTATATGGAAAACAGCTCGGCAAAAGGCAATCGACAAAGAGCAAAATCGCTTAGATAAGAATATTGCCAAAGCAAATGTTGTAAAAAGCAAAAGAGCAGATTCTGAATTAAAAGTCGCTAAGTTTTGGGGTTCTTTATTTTCAGGATTAGTTGGATTCACGATTATTCTAGCTTTCTTTTGTATCATTACTGTCGAGGTCTTCCGAAGAGGAAGTGGTATTACCGTAGAATATGAAGAAGTAGAAAAACATCCTTCTACCTTTGCATTATTGTGGAAAGGCGTGTCTGCCAAAGCAAGCAATGCCTTCCGAAAACGAGCGGAAAAGTTAGTCGCTATGCCAGAAGCAATGCCTCAACGAACGATAGGTTTTCAGCCAAGTCATACACCGAGTTATTCAAATGAGGTGGAGGAGTAGGCAGTAGGCAGTAAACAAAAAAGCGGTTCTTTTTAGAATCGCTTTTTTTCGTTTTAAGGAATATTTTCTATGGTATCAAAAAATCGCTTCCTTCAACCGCTAAATCAAACTCATCAAAAGTCCAATTATCATCTATTTATAAGTTGCTTTCTGAGCATAATTACCATCTTCTGGTTGTTTATACACCTCAATAAGTCCTTTTTGTGGAGCGACTATCCAATATTCTGGAATACCAGCAGCAGCCAAAGTAACTAATCATTTTTTCCAAAATAAACTAACTATATTTTTGTCATATTAGTATTTTTATCCTAATTTTCCAGTCTTAAATATTGATAAAAAATAATCATTCCTAACTCATAACTAAATTATGACCTACGAAACTTTCAAAGTAGATATAAAAAATAACGTAGCCCACGTAGCTATCAATCGTCCAACCAAAGCTAATTCCATGAACCAACAAGCATGGGATGATTTAAAGGCTATTTTTGAGGAGGCAGACCGTAATACAGACATTCGGTGCATTGTATTAAGTGGAGAAGGAAAGCATTTTTGCGCAGGAATTGATTTGGCAATGTTGATGAATGTAACAGGCTTAGACCATATCAAGTGTCAAGCTAGAAAAAGAGAAAAATTCATCGAAGATTTAAAGTATTTACAAGAATGTATCTCGGCTATTGAAAAATGTAGAAAACCAGTCATTGCAGCTATTCAAAAAGCTTGTGTAGGTGGTGGCGTTGATATAGCAAGTGCTTGTGATATGCGGTATGCGACAGAAGATGCCTATTTCTGTGTAAAAGAGGTCGATATGGGCTTGGTGGCAGATATTGGAACGATGCAACGATTACCAAAAATCATTTCCTATGGAATGGCTTGCGAAATGGCCTATACGGGTAGAAATGTGTATGGCCAAGAAGCAGAAAAAATCGGTTTAGTTAATAGGTGTTATGCAGATAAAGCAACAATGATGGAAGAAGTGACCAAAGTTGCAGAAACCATTGCCGCTAAATCACCAGTAGTTATTAGAGGGTCCAAGCAAATCTTACAATATACTAGAGACCATTCTGTGGAAGAAAGTCTGAAGCATATGCAAATATGGAATGCGGCGATGATTTTTTCTACGGATATAGAAGAAGCTTTTGCTTCAAGTATGCAAAAGCGCAAGCCTGTTTTTGAAGGGTGATTTTAGTGTGGTTTGATTACTCTAGATTTTCCAGAACTCCAAGTTCTACCGACTACCAGAGCATTTTAGCTTAGGGAAGTAATAAAAAATAACCTACCCAACTAGATAGGATTGAACACTGATTTTCTTTTAGAAAATACACAGATAAAACGGTTACTGTATTAGATTTGCTCTAGGTCAGATGCTATAAAAGTACTCGACCTAGCGCACGTTTAGTAAGGAAACCGTATTAATCCGTGTAAATCTCGAAGAGATTTCAGTGTAGAATCCTATATAGTTCATATTATTATTTTAACAATTTAATTGGGTATATTATTTTTTACCTGCTCCCTTATATGCAAAGTGTCGTTCTTTCTTCTCTTTTTTTAATACTATTTCCTTTCTTTAGTCAATGATATTAAGTCTAAAACCGTTGTAAATCCATCGTCAAATAATTTACTAAAGGCAATTCTACCATTTTCCCTGTTACCCCCAACCAATCTATATAGGCTTGAAAAATTTTTTCTTCAATTCGATGAATTCTTAGTTTTTTCTTTATTAAGTGCGCTCTTATTTTTAAAGACAATATTTCATAATTTGTCGTACTTTTCACCGAATAATTTCGAGTCATTGTATTTTGGGAAGCAATTAGACTTGTGGTCAATTGTTCATGTTTTTTCAGCCAATTATGAATACTTCTCAATAAATTTTTTCGTTCTTTTTGAATTAGATAATTGGCTTCCCCCCATTCATTTTCCGCAGCAATTTTATCCAACTGTAATCTGTTCATTTTAGGAATACTACTTCCTTTCGTGGGTACTCTAAAAGCAAAAGCCAAACTAAAAGTTTCTCGAAAAGGCGTAAAGGAATTAGAACCACCATATCTAAATTGGGCAAAACTGAACCATTTCTTTTGATCAGCTTCCGTAATAAATAATTCCTTGTCTACTACATTAATTTCATTTTCTAATAAAGATAAAGAAGGGTTAATAATATTCGCTAAATGACCACTTTCTTCTATTCGTTTTTTTATCTCTTCAAGAGAAACTAAATCGTGCATTTGTAAATCAAAGGATGTTTTATCACTCAAATAATATTGAGTTTGTCGAACCGCTCTTTCTACTTTTTGTTGAAAATCAAATAATTGAATACCATATTCTTCCTTCTCTTCTTCTGTTTCTATCATTTCTTCAAACAGGCCATTTTCTTCATATTCTTTACTTAGTTCCGAGTAAATCTGAGCTAATTTTTTTAATAGCCGTTTTCTTTTTTGCGCCAAAATTAAGGTCAAGCAAGTATTATATCTACTTTTGAGTCCTTTCAAAAGAACGACTCTCGATTCTTCTTGATAATATTGAATATTGGAAAAATGTAGTAATTCTTGCCCTCTTCGTTCTTTTCGACTGTTGGGTCGAACCCTAAAGGTCAATCGTTGTTCCGCTAAATCCAAATCATGTGTTTGCGTTCGAATTTCCCAACGGTCAATCAATGGTAGCTGATAATCTGTATTTTTTAAAAAATCAAGCTTGCGTTCTTGCAACTGAAATTGCGATTTCTCTTTTGCAGACCTCAGAATCTGATTAATCGTAACATCGACCTGACCTTTACCAAAGATAGAGAGTGTTATCATTAAAATAAATAAAGCAAGAAATTTCATTTATTTGTTATGGGCATTAGGAATACAGGCTATCAGTCTATGGTTCACTTTGAATGGTCAAACCAAAATAAGGAACTCTGAAAAAATAAATTTACCAATTTTGAATTGGATTCTTTTTTCAATGGGTTGAAAACCTATGGAAAAAAGATTCAATTCAAAATTCTTTTGGTAAATTTATTTTTTCAGTAATACTAAATTGAAAGCCAAAGAATATAATTAACTAAAGATTATTCGGAAAAAAATATTATACTAACGCGTACGCGCGGCTACAATCTTTTTTCTGATAATCTTTACTCCCTTTTGACAATTTATAAGGAACTTTGAAAAAATACTACTATTTGTAGTAGTAAGATAAAAATAAATTAAGCGATAATTTTTTTGAGATTTTAACTTTATAAAATGTATTTTTTAATACCTCACCAAAAGTGTGCCTGCTTTTTATTCTCCCTTATTTATAACTTCAAAAAAATATTTTTTCACCTATTTTATTATTTTTTCGTAATTTTTTTCTACAATTTAACGTCACATCTAAAATAAATAAAGAAATAAACAAGCTGTTAAATAGCTATTAATCAATATAATAAAAAAAAAATAGTAATAAAGTACAAAATAAATATTGTCACATTTTATGCCTTCTGCTATATTTTATTCCCACTACAAGATTTATATTTGTCAATAGAAAAAAGGCCTGCAAAAATTTTCCCCTTCTTCTTTTTAAGTAATAATAGAATTTATTACTATCAATAATTAACTTACCAGAGAATCTATTTCTAAAAAAATTCCCTCCAATAAAATGTTTGTATATCAACAGCAATTTTCTATGCAAAAAATACTAACTAATAATGTATATTTCTAACATATAAAATAACGCAGCTATACAAGCTCCTTTAAAATAAATATCTAAACAAATAAAGCTAGATAAAAGTATCTTAGCTTGGAGCATAAGTTAAAAAGAAGGCTATTTATCGATAAAAAAATTAGCGTAAAGCATAAATATTATTGAAAAAATACAATGCTTTAACTCAACTAACAATCCTTCTCTCTTTAAACTTTCCCCACTCCACACAACAAAGTTATTCTAGCACTTTTTAAATTCTAAGGAACTCTGAAAAAATAATACTAAGTAACGGCAAAACAATAACTTGAACATCTAGGACGGCTTCTTTTGAT
>CAYMSC010000053.1:0-20703 GCA_964392805.1 uncultured Saprospiraceae bacterium | reverse complement strand
TGAAGATTGGACAATTGAGCTTCTTCCCAGAGTATTTCACACCATATAAAATCGCTTGCGTTCTAGGGTCAATGCCTTACCTATAATACGTCGCTCCATAGTGCTAGAGCTAGGTAAGACAATTTGTTTTTGCTTTGTCCAGTTGATTAAATCTCGGAAGATAAAAACGGGACTAGCTGATAGAGCTGACAACCTGCAAGCCCGGTCAAAGAGTTGTTTTCTAAGCTCACTATCTGCTGTTCGATAGTTCATTAATTTTAGGATAACCGCCTGTTGCCTCAATCGAATTGGCTTTGAGATGATGCCTTGTGTTGGTAAAACCTCTCCAGCAAAATAAGCCTCCTGAAGATAGGTAACATCTTTTGCTACTTGATTGAGGTTAAAAACAAAGAACTGCTGTTTGAATTTGAAGTAAGCAAGTTGCAGTAAAAAGTAAACTCTAGTGATTGGTGATTTATACTTACGTATCAATTCCTGCTCTGGCAAAGTAAATTCTAAATAGATAGAGCGAATTTAACTCCTACCACGAATAGAAGTGACATTATGCTTATCTCTGGTGGCGGTGCAAGCAGTTTTAAAGGTTCAGGAGGATCTAACACAGCAGATGGTATAATGGGGATATATTTGGGAATGGAACACAAACAATATTTTTGACGGACACCCTCTCTAATTTGGGAACAGAAGCAGGTTTTGCTACCTATTATTTTACACCATTGATTGATGAAATAAATTGCCTAGGCCAACAAGTAGAATTGGAGGTTCAAATTGACCCATACCTACCAATCACAGAAATTTCGGAAGTTATTTGTCAAAATTCACCAATTACCTTTGACCAACAGGATTAGCCTCTCTATGACGATATAATTTATTCCATAATTTTTTTAGCATCTTTTTTTTTGCAAAAACCGATTTTTTTGTCACACTTTAGCTCTTTCTAGGTTTTTATTTGTAATATTATTTTACAACACTAGACTGGTAGCCCATTGCTGCCTCTAAAGCAGCAGCAGAATTATTCTATTTTTGGGAACCCAATGTATCGAATGATTCTATTGCAAGCCAATTAAGTAATGGCACTTATACGGTCGAAGTAGAGGATGAAAATGGTTGTAGTGATTCGTTAAGGGTGGAAATTAATTCGATTATTAATCAAGTCGACCAACCAATATTGCAAGATGATAGCTACGAATTTTTTACCCGCTGGTACTTATTTTTATTTGCTTCGGTTGGATATAGGAACAGGAAAAATTAAACAACGGGAATTGACGATTTTGAGGTAGTTCAATTTTGGAGAATACGATAAAAGCCTACTTTTTCCTATGGTTTTTTATACGCTTAATCCTACCTTTCGTACAAATTTAACCTACTTTTGTGCCTCAATTATTTGTTCTAACCAACTAACTACCAATTTACTTTACTAACTAACTCGACTGCATCATGCGGACGGGGCAATAATTATTTGGAACGTGGCAGGAAATACCTTTGGAAAAGCATTTAAGATTAGCACATTTGGCGAATCGCATGGTAAAGGATTAGGCGTTATTATAGATGGATGTCCTGCGGGATTACCCATAGAGGAAGCCTTCATTCAGAGCGAGTTGGCGCGGAGAAGACCTGGGCAATCCAAAATTGTTACCCAAAGAAAAGAACCTGATCGAGCAGAAATCTTATCAGGTATTTTTGAAGGAAAAGCAACAGGCACACCAATCGGTATGATTATTATGAATACCGACCAAAAGTCAAAAGATTATAGCCACATAGCCGATAAATATCGGCCTTCTCATGCCGATTTTACCTATCAAGAAAAGTATGGACTGAGAGATTATCGAGGCGGAGGTCGGTCTTCTGCTAGAGAAACTTCGGCTAGAGTAGCTGCTGGTGCGGTTGCTAAATTATTATTACAAGCGAATGGTATTCAAGTACATGGCTATGTTAGCCAAGTCGGAAATATCAAAGTAAGCCAACCTTACCAACAACTAGATTTTAATAATATTGAAAAAACACCTGTTCGTTGTCCTGATTTGGCAGTAGCAGAAGAAATGATTGACTTAATCAAGGAAGTTCGAAAAGCAGGAGATACCATTGGTGGAGTAGTGACGGGAGTCATTAAAGGAAGTCCAACTGGTTTGGGCGAACCTGCTTTTGACAAGCTACATGCAGATTTAGCGAAGGCGATGCTTAGTATCAATGCCTGTAAGGGATTTGAATATGGCTCTGGTTTTGATGGGATTTCGATGCGAGGCTCCGCACATAATGACCGATTTTATAATGATAATGGCGTTATAAAAACTAAAACAAATTTTTCTGGAGGTATCCAAGGAGGCATTTCCAACGGAATGGATATTTATTTTAGAGTCGCCTTTAAACCAGTAGCAACGATTGTAGAATCACAAGAATCGGTTAATATGAAAGGAGAATCAGCAGAAGTTGTCGGAAAGGGGAGACATGATCCTTGTGTTTTACCACGTGCGGTACCAATTGTAGAAGCGATGGCAGCATTGGTAATGGCAGACCATTTATTGCGACAAAGAACGGTTCAAATGTAAGTGGTAAGTGGTCGAAATTTTAGAAAATAACATAAAGGCAAAAAAAAGAACCATGATGAAAGTAAATCCTCATGGTTTTTTTATGTTATGGAAAGCTTACCCTTCTGTAGAGCTTCGGATAAAAAAGCAATAATTAATTTAGAAGTCAGAAGTCAGAAGTCAGAAGTCAGAAGTCAGAAGTCAGAAGTCAGAAGTCAGACCGTCAATTTCATTGACTGTCAGAAGTCAGACGATATAGATTTAAAATACTGATTATCAGACATTTGCATTTTAAAGTCTGATCTCTGACAGAAAAATGTAGCACCCCCATCCCTTCGCAGGGCTGTTAAGTTCTATTTCACAAGAGGTGAAATGTTAAAGTTTAATCCTGAAGTTTTTGGTTTGCACGGTGTATTTCCCCCGCTGGCGGGGGCTAGGGGGTGGAATTTTGAGCAATTATCCTTTTTCTACCCCCCGACCCTTCTTGCATTGCGTTTTTGCTCCCAGCAAAAGCACTCTCAGAGCGGGGGAGAAAATCCATGTAAACCACCAAATTTTGTGCAAAAAATAATTGCTTGAAAATTTGCAAAACAGAATTTAACAGCCCTGCCATCCCTTCGGGGTCGGAATTATAGCCTCTTAGCCACCCCACCCGTTTCACGGTTCAGGAGCTTTTACTCCTTCATGCAAGCGGTTCAGGAATTATATTCCTTCATCTCATGGTCTGACCTCTGACTTCTGACAGTCCCGATAGAAAATCGGGACGTTCTGACTTCTGACCTCTTTTGATTATCTTATTACTTGTTCTTATTATTAAAAAACTCTCGTAATTGTTGGCCTGCAACTTCTCGTCCACCAAGACCGAATGCTAAGGCAAAAGCAGTTGCTGCTGCACCTAAAGTTAAGCCAAATGCTAAGTTAACGATGCTTTCCGCAATACCCATTGTATGCAATGCAAATGCTAAGAAGATACCAATAACGGCAAATTTTGCAATTGGTGCCATCCAGCTAGATTCTGATTTGCCAACCATATCGCCTACTAAATTTGCGATGTAAGCACCTGCTCCTAAAATAATAACCCCAAAAAATACTTGACCTGAAATTTGGAATATATTTGCTAGAATATCATTTAAGGCAGTCATACCTAAACGTTCTGCACCTGTAATAATACCTGTGAAAATTAAAAAGAAGAAAGCTACTTTGCCCATTAATTCTGATAAAGACCGGTCACCGACCATGCTGCTGATACCTAATTTTTGAGAGAACTCATCTGCGCCAACATTCTTTAAAAGGTCAACGCCTAAGTTTACAACAAATCTACCGACAAAGTAAAATGCGCCTATGATGATTGCTGCGGCAATAATATTAGGAATGGCATTCAAGAATGTACCTAGCATCGCCGTTGCAGGTTCTGAAATGGCGGTCATTTTTAAGGTGTCTATTGCTACGATTAGAATAGGGATGAAAACGAGTATAAATACAATTTTCTTCAATAAATTTGTTAGGCTTTCTGGTTTTTGGAAACCAGCTTTTAAGGCATAAGGCTCTAACGTATTTGATACGAGACCGGTAGCTTCTGAAACAATTTTAGAAATAAGGTAGCCTGCAAACCCAATAATACCCGCTCCAATAAGATTCGGTAAGAAAGATAAAAACTTACTCATCATATCTTCTATTGGTGCAAGTACGGTATCTAGTCCCATCATGCCCAATACAACTAGTAAAGTATAAATTACCACTAAATAGTAAACCATTTTAGCTACAAATTCATCGACTCGGAAACCTACTTTTAGTTTTTGACCGAGTTTCTCATCCATATTGGTTTTTGTCATTAGCCTTCTAGCTACATTCCGCAAAATTTTAGCTAAAAATAATCCAATGATTAGTACGACCAAAGCACCTAATACATTTACAAATGCACCACCCATCCTTGTAGATAGAGAAGTGAAAAGTTCATTTAAATAATTCATATTAAAAAGTTTTATGTTTCCAGACTTTCTGAAACAAATGTGAAAATAAATATTGATAATTGTTCTTTAAAACAAGAAAAACTAAGAAGTCTAATTCTTGTCTCTTAATAAGGACATCAGCGTAATAGCTTTTAACTGTTTGTCGTATATAACAGTCTTTTAATAAATGTCTAAATTGACATTTAAAGCTATTTTATGACGGACTTATTTTAGGTCTGCAAACTCGTACTGCGTAGGGGAAATAAAGAGAATGGGAGGATAATTTTGGATTGATTGTTTTACCCTAAGTATTTTAAATTATTTAGTTTTCTCATAGCTATGTTTAAATTCAAAAAAAAACCTATTATTTGGCATTTGTGACGGAGTAAATTAAGTAAGTCACTTTTTTTTTAAGATTTTTTTAACAAAAAAATAAAAATACTTTTGCAAAAAATGTAAATTGTTCTTACTCAATCAACTAGGTAAATGTATTTTATATATAGTATATTTTCATTTTTTAGAGGTTTAGTTTTACTTTTATTGGTTTGGTAATCGCTATGTTGAAATTTGATAGTTTTTCGCTTTTAAACAGAAAAAAAGTAGGATTTTTTTTTTAATTTAAGTTAACATTATTATATTTGATGCAAGAAATTATTCGTTGCTAAAATAGTTTTGATTTAATTTATTCTAATAATCAAATCAATTTCTCTAATTATATTAAGCCTCAAATAATTTTTAATAGAGAGAATTTTAGAACACCATAAATTGGTTAATACCTTATTAAAAGTTATTGATTAAAGACTTTGTATACTTTATTCGAATCTATTCTATTCTATTTAATTTTTAATCTGCACTAACCAAAATTTACAAATTCAGAATAACTCTTTCTATCGGACACTAGAAGTATATTAATTATAAGCTTACATTTCAATTTTACAAACAATCGTATTAATCAACTAAACATTTATAGTCTAACTTCAATATTAAGTTAGACAGGGACTCTATTTCTAAAACTTAGTGGAATTGTTTATTGCATTTATGGGAAAACTTACAAACTAAAACACACTCAAAAATTAATTTACCCCTTAAGTCTATAACAATTTGCACGCTAAATGCAAAGATTACATGGTACTAACACAAACTATTGAGCAAACTGTTGCTAAGGAACAGTTTAAAAAAAACTACAAAAATCACACATCGGTAGATGTGCTTATTGAATACATTCAATTACTTTATGACTGTGGAGGCCCTAATGAAAATGAATACATCCTACTCAATGATGCGATGATGCATTTTCGTTCACTAACTTCTGACAAAAAATGGAAAGCAGCATGTAAAAAAATTACTTCCATTTTTGGGGAATCTTTGAAGAATTCCACATTGGGCCATGCTTTTCTAAAACCATATGGTTATGCAGGTGATTTTGAAATTATAGATAAAGTTTATCAGGAGGTGATTTCAGAAGACCCAATGCTTACCAAGTGGGATTTGTTTCACAACCAAACTGCTGCTACTAAGGCAGTGAGAAATCGTAAAACTTTCTTCAAGAATGTATTAAAAGAAAAAGTAGCTCAAAGTAAAGATACTTGTCAGATTTTGGATGTGGCGAGTGGACCTTGTAGAGATTTATTAGAATTTTTTGAAGAGAAAAATAATCAAGATGCCCATTTTGACTGTGTAGAGGCAGACATAAATGCTATTCTTCATGCTACTAAACTCAATCGTCATTTTTTACCTAAATTAAGATTTTACAACAAGAATATTTTTCGCTTTAAAACGGAAAAGAAATATGACCTTGTTTGGTCGGCGGGACTTTTTGATTACTTTGAGGATAAAACCTTTACTCGTTTACTCGCTCGATTGATTACTTTTGTTAAACCCGGAGGAGAACTAATTATTGGTAATTTTGCGGAAGGTAATCCAACGGAAGGATACATGGAACTTTTCCTCGATTGGTATTTACACCACCGAAGTCCTACTAAGTTGATTCAACTAGCCAAAGATGCAGGAATAGAGGATATTAGCCGTATAAAAATAGATAAAGAAGAAGAAGGCATTAATTTATTTATGCGTATACAGTTTTAAATAATGATTTAGTTGATTAATTATTTTACTGATAATCAGTTAATTATTGACATTTTTTAGAAAAAATATATTTTTATTATAGAAAATTCCTACATTCGCAAAGAATAATACGGAATTATTCAATAATCTAACGATAGCATCATTGGTCTGGTGCTATCGTTTTTTATTGAAGTCGGTTGTCCGTTATCGGTTTAAGCTGACCGCAAGTGTATTTTTCATAACCGCCTTTGTACCCCTACACCTCTAAACCCCCAAACTATCATAATACAGCACCTTCCACCTCATTAATGGCTTCCAATAAACATTGGTTCTGCTCCATATTTTATCCAGTTTAGCTCGGTATATTGCAATCTATTGGCGACTATTTTTAGCACTTCTTTATTCACACCCATCCCTAGATGACTACTTTGTACTTCGATATTTTGGTGTAGATCATCTTCCACTTTTTCCATACAAGTTTCCCAAGGCACAATACCATCTTTTTTGGAATATAAAGCGGTGCTAGGTACTGGAACAGGATTGGGTAGCGTGGCAACAAAGTCTTTGTCTATTTCTGGGTAGTTTTTTAACCACTTGATAAATTCAAAGGTAATATTGGCATTATTAGGCTCCATGATACCACCAAAAGGAGAGCCTAAAGTAATGACTTGCCTAATTTTTTCTGGTTTTTCTTTAGCTAGTTCTCTAGCATAAACCCCTCCCAAACTCCATCCAATCAAACTTATAGGTGCTTGATTTTGAGCATATAATCGGTCTATTTTTTCAGATAGGATGGCTAACTGTTCAAGGTTTGCTAGATTTGTTCCTAATTCCCAACCACAAGTTTGATAACCAACTTTGTTTAAGAATCGTCTAAGTGGTTTAGTAGACACATCGCTTGCCATAAAACCAGGTATCACAAATACCATGTGATTATCTCCTTTTTCTTTAGCTTCGTATTTTTTTATAAAAGGTAAAGCCTTTCTCAACTCTTTGAATGCTCTCCAGATTTCCGTTAAAAATAGGAATATAGATGGCCTTTCTATTTTCTTCATAGTACTTACTTATTCATTTAGAGCTTGTTGGGAATTTATCTTTTGGACTAAAAAATACATCTATTTTATCTCCAAAAACAAATTCCCAACAAGCACTTATTAAAAAAGGCAAGTAATTCATATTTGAATCACTCACCATGCTAAAATTATACAAGGATTTTGTAAATTTTTTAAACCTTTTTAACCTATAACTTTGTCAATTAGTTATTTTTGAACAAACGACTAAAACGTTTTGCACTATCTGTCAATTGATCTTTTACCGTTTCTAATGCCTCAAATACAATTTCTTGATTCTTATCGGCTAATTCTAAGCCACCATCTACTGCTTTTTTAGCGACTCCTTGCCATTCTTTTCCTCCAGCGATAGCTGTTTCTACTACATTCTCTGCGGTTTCTAAGCTGTATTTATTGATGTTCTGTGCAGTTTCCTTCACGTACTTTACACCGTTTTCTAATTTTGCATTTTTTACAGCTTCAATTGCCTCATTAACTCTAGTCGTTGCTACTTCTCTAATTTTCTCTCCATTATTTCTAAGGTCTTCTAACACTTCCGTTGCAGTAGTCAATACTTCGTTGTTCAAGGTTTTAGCTGTTCCTTTGATTTTTTCAACACTATTTGTAAAATCAATTGTTACTTCTGGTGTTGTTATTTTTTTTGCTTTTTTAGTAGCCATGATATTTTAAGTTGAAAATTATTAATGATTTAAATTACATTGCAAATATCGGAATGGATAGTTACAAATGAGTTACAGTTCTAATTTGTCCCCTTATTTTTTCGCTCTACCACCTTTTAATTCACCTTGTAGTTTCGCTAATTCCGCTTTTTTTCCTGCCGCTGCTAAAACTGCTTGCTGACTCCAAGTAGTTGGGTCATGCATCTTATATCGTGCGCCACCTGCTGCTAAAATACCTTTTAAAGTCCCTTTACTAGCATCTGCTAATTGTTGAAAAGTTTGAATCCCTCCTCTGTTAAGTAGTTCTTCGATTTTTGGTCCGATACCTTCAATTAATCGTAGGTTGTTTTTAGTGACCATTACTTTTTTAGTAGTGGTTTTTTTTGCGGCTACTTTAGCTTTCTTAGCCGTTGCTTTTTTTACGCTTACTTTAGTCGTTTTTTTGGTAGCAGGCTTAGCTACTTTTTTAGTAACTTTTACCACCTTTGCTTTTGCTTTTTTTGTGGTTGTCTTTGCTTTTGTACTAACTTTCTTTGTTGCTTTTTTTACTGTTTTTGTAGCTGGTTCCAGTGTGAGGGGATCTAAAGTAATATCTTCTTTTGAAAGATCCATGTTAAAATCAAAATTGAATATATTACTAAATTTGAATTTCCCTAAACTATATTGCTTCTTTAAATCCTCTAATGTGGTAAGTGTTATATCCTGTTGTTGGCCAAAAAAATGAACACCATTCTTCAAAGACTTTGCTAAGAATAATTGCCACTCTTTTCCACCTTTCATTGCTAAATCAATTACTTCTTCGGCTGTTTCTATATTATAGTTATGAATATTCTTTGCTGTATTTTTAACAAATTTCATGCTGTTGTCAATAGTCAAATTGTCAATTGCTTCTTTTACTTTTGTCGTAGCTACGGTTCTGATTCTTGCTCCATTGGTTCTCAAATCTTCTAAAACCTCAATAGTTGTATCTACAACTTCTGAATTCACTGTTTTTGCTGATTCTTTGATTTTTTCAATGCTATTAGAAAAATCAATTGTTGTTACTTCTTCTTTTTTAGCTGCCATTTTATGATTATTTATAAAGAAAATTAGGTTATTAATTTAATGATGGGACAAAGATAGGAGAGGGTAGTTACAATTGAGTTACAAAAGTTGGAAGGTACTACGCACCACCTATCAACGCTTTAAGACGGTTCCATACGTAAAGCCATTTTCTGAATAGTGGCAATAATTTTATCTAGGGCAGGAGGGTAATCAACATATTTGATATTGCGGTTATCTTTTCCGAAGATGGTAATTGTTACTACTTTTCTTTTTTCTTTATAAGCAATTGCTAAGCGGAGTGGGATGGGGGCGGGTTTTCTTTTTTTACGTTGTTGACAGGCTGCCGATTCGCAATCGTAAATACGTTCTAGCTCAAAAAAATCTTGTGATATTACATATGCTGCAAACTTTTCTAGCTCTTCTCTAGAAATATTTCTTTTGGTGACGACCAGACCATTTTGTCGACTCTTATATTCTTTAATAAGCCTTCCATCGTTTTTGATGTGAATATAATCTCGTAGGGTAGGATTAATACCTCCGTAAAATCCACCACCAACAACTTCTATGCTGATATAAGGTTCATCCTTTTTAGGTTCTTTTTTCTTTTGTTTTTTCTTCTTTTTGGGAGATTTGTTGAAAACCCACCATTTCTTTTCTTCTTTTTTGGGTTTGATTGCTTCTACATTGACGTCAGGTAATTCATTGGGAGGTTTTATAAAGGGACTATCATCGGTTTCGACTCTTACAAAATGATATTGATAGGTACCTTTACTATTTTCTTGAGTAAATTCTAAGACTAAGACTCTTCTATTGGCAGTAGCCACTGAAAATTTTTGGATATGCTTAAATTTATACAACAACTCATTGCCGACTAATTGCCAGTCTCCTCTCGAAAACTTTCCGTTCAAATACTCTTGATAGGAGTAATCGTAGCGGAAAAATAAGAAATACTGGTAAGTATCCTCTGCTCTATGTATAATGGTATTAGATTCTAAATGAAGGGCATAGGTATATTTCCACTTGGTTTCTACAAGTTTTCGTTCCTCTATTTGAAAGAAATCATCTCCTTTTTTATAACTGTTCTTTTGAGCTAATAAACTAACGGAAAAAGTGAGTAGCCATATACCAAATATTATACGAAACATGCCTTTTATTTTTAGTGTTGAATTACTACTGTAAAAAAAGGAATGAATGCTAATTGGAAGAGGAAAGATATATAGATAATAGTTTTAAAACCATTATCTATATATCTAGGAGGGGATAAGATGCTATTTAAAATTTATATCCAAAGGTGTACAACAAATGACCACGTAGATTATCAGTTGATACATTATTTTGTGGAAAAAAATCACTGACGCTATATGGAATAAATGTACCTTCTTGGTCTGTAACTCTAAAAGCTAAATCCATAAAAAAGCGTTCTTTACGAATTCCAAAACCTAAGGCATAGGTCAATTCAGCATTTTCAATTCCTCTAATATTAGGATTATCCTGTATATATTCATCAGCATAAGGCGTGCCAGATAAGGTTACTCCTGCCCTAAATCTTAAACTTTTTAGCACATATTCTCCTCCTAACCGAATATTTAAGGCAGATTGATAAATATTAGCAATTTCATTATTCAAATCTGTCTGAAAATCAGCTGTACCTTGGCTATTGTCATTTTCTGTTAAATCAAAAGTCGCACTGCTATATTTTAAAAATTCGACATCTGCACTAATAAAACCAGACCGTTTTATAATAAATCCGATATTCCCTCTAAAACGCCAAGGAGTTTTTAGCTCATACTCAAATTCGCTTTCTGGAGAAGCAGATTCTATAGGACCATCATTGTCATCGGTGACAAAATCATAAATAAATCTGGTACTAAAGTCGTCTGTTAGTGTAAAATTAGTTGGGGTATGTATGGCACCACCAACTCGAATCATTTGATTGACTCTTATAATAAAGCCTAATTTTGCATTAATTCCAGAACCAGAAGTTTCTAAATTTTCGTCAAATTGAAGCGAGCGATAAAAAGGTACTTCGTCACGTACATCTTCTTCATTATAGACCCTTGTTTCCGTATAAGACAAAAATGGAAAACCAATAGAACCGCCTATCATCAATCGTTCTTTGAAATTTCCAGCATAAGAGATGGACAATTCATTGATGCCACCTCTGCGTTCTATCGTTTGGTTTTTTAGCAGTAAGGCATTTTCATTTAACTCAACATCTGTTTCATAAAACAAATCGTCGTCTATATCAAAAATAGCTCCAGAATCGAAAGCTAAGCCAGTTGTGAAATTGCTTAAATCTGGTGGTGCTACATCAATCGATGCTTCTTGAAAAAAGTCTATGTAGGAACCTGTTGTTTCTCCACTATAATTTAGGTTTTGTTGAAAAGTGGCTATCCGATTAAAGCCAATTCCAAGATTGGTCGTTTTCCAATTTGGGTTTCTACCTTTTTTTGAAATAACAAACCCAACATTATTTATATTGAAAGCTAATTTATTTCGGTTAGTAGCACCGATGTTGCTTCCGTCCAAAGTTGCATCTGTGGTATTCAAAAAGAAGGATGGCGTTATGGTAAATTCAGACCGACGAAAGGTTGCTAAACCTGCGGGATTGGTACTTAATACGGAAAAATCGGCGCCTAATGCGCCTATACTTCCACCTACACCAACGGATCGTGCAGTTCCTAAAATATCAAATTGAGAGAAACGAAGGGCATCGGCTGGAACTTGTGCTTGTACAGCTATCCATGTACCCATAAAAATGAGGGAAAAGAGTAGTCGTTTCATATAAAATAGGTTTAATGGCTCGTGGTGTAAATCTCGGACTTTAGATGATAGGTCACTATGTTTTTGTCTATTACTTAACCTAATATCCAAAACGGGGATTTTAGCACCAAAAACCCTAAGTATTATTGAAAAAATAAATTTACCAGAAGAATTTTGAATTGAATCTTTTTTCTATAGGTTTTCAACCCATACAAAAAAGTATCCATTTCAAAATTGGTAAATTTATTTTTTCAAAGTTCCAAAGATTGGGAGGGAATACTTTTTATTGGAAGCGATTTATCTCTCCTAATCCTTAATTTTAGATATAAAAAAAGAGGATGGAATATGGAAGTTCCACCCTCTCAAAATTTCTAAACACGCTATAATCTTATTAATTCAAAGGCGAAATTTTTGAAAAAACCAATGAATTTATATCTTTATTGTTATACAACTTGTAATATTCAAACCCAAAGATAGCATTTGATTTTGAAAAAACAAGTTGTTTTTAACTTTTTTTTAGTTTCTTCTTGAAGAACTTCTTCTTGGAGAAGCACTTCTTGTACTACTACTTCTTGAAGAACTTCTACTTGGAGAAAAACTTCTTGAACTACTTCTTGAAGAACTTCTACTTGGAGAAGCACTTCTTGAACTGCTTCTTGAAGAACTTCTACTTGGAGAAGCACTTCTTGAACTGCTTCTTGAAGAACTTCTTGTTGCTCTATTACTTCTTGTTGTTGAACGAGAAGAATTGTAAGTTCTGTTGCTTCTTGATGTTCCGTTAGTTGCTCTTGTTCTAGTAGTTCTTCTTGTTGGCTGGTCATAAGAACGGCTGCTTGAACTTCTAGAAGTTGAACCTGCTGTTCTTGTTGCTCTTCTATTTCCGTTTGCGCTTGAGCTTGATCTACTACTTGCAGACGAACTATCTCCACCTCTTAAAGTTCCTCTATTAGAGTTTGTTCCTCTTGTTGAAACAGTACGAGTGTTATTTGTACCAGTTCCTCTTGGTCCTGCTGAACGACTACCTCCGTTTATTATTACGTTATTGTTAACCGTATTATTACCAGCGAAGAAAAATCCGTTAGTTGGAGGACAAGCATAAGCACTACTGAAACCACCTCCAAAAGAGTTAAATGAATTAAAGCCATTGTTAAATCCAAATCCAGTATTAAATCCTCGGTTAAAGCCATTGTTAAACCCGAATGGATTATAGAATGGATTTGCAAAAGCATTTAATCTATTAAACCTGTTAAATCTAGTAAGTCTTCTATATCTGCTATAACTGAATGGGCTACCTAAGTAGATAGAGACACCTGGTCTAAAAGCATTGTTGTAATAAGATACATCCGTGTATACCGGGTCATAGTAATCAAATCCTCTGTAAGAATTGCTGAAACGACGGATACGTGAAGTATACTGATAATCATAGTCATCGTAGTACTCATAATCATCGTATTCAGAATTATCATAATCGTATTCCGCATATTCATCACTACTATTATCATTTTCGTAATCATAAGTAGCAGTAGCAGAAGCACTGTCATTACTTGGGTCATAATACAAATCGTCGTATTGAGCCAAGGATACTGTTGCAAAACTTAAAGTAAATAATGCAACCAAGAAAGATGAAATTTTATAAATCTTCATATTAAAAAGTTTTTTAAGTAATTATCTTATTGCTCTTCTTATAAACCTAAAATTATCACTTTTATATATAACTTGTTGTTAAGAATGTAATAAAGTGAAAAAATTAAATGTTAAAGTGAGTTATTTAGAATATAATTTACACTTTTAAGACGTTGAATTCCCCTTTGGGTAACAATTTATAATTTTTTTAATAAAAAATTAACGATTAGGATCGCATACTTTTATGCCTAAGTGTTTTATATAGCACTATTGTTGCCAAATAAAAGTTGTTTATTAGGGCGTTAGCAAAAAATAACTCCGATTTTATCGGACTAGACTCTACGCAGCCTAGTTAGGAGGATTGGAACACATGAACCCGTACGGGTGAACCGCTTGCGGACGGGAAGGCCAACGGTTTCTTTACTTTATATGCTCTAGGTCTCCGAAGTTTCGGAGCAGGCTGTGTTTTTCTCTGCCTAGAGTCTGTTCCGATAAAATCAGAGTTATTATTTTCGTTTTCTCTTACTATTTTATTTAAAATTAGTTCTAATTAAAAGGGTTTTCTTATAAAAAATAGATTTCTCAAAATCAGGTTAAAATCCCCGAAATACTTTGGGGCAGGCAGTGAATGATATTGGGTCGAAGTTGAAAACTTCGACCATCGGCAGCAGCTTTTGTTTAAGCATAGAGTCGATATTTGAAGATTTTATCCAAAGGCCGTCAGGCTAACGATTTAAAATATCAGTTTTTGCAAGTAAATTACGTTGAAAACGTAAAAGATATTGATTTGAAGATAAAATCTTCAAATATCGACACCAGTATAAATCGTTGATTATCAGTAATATTTTTCTTAGCCTGACGGCCTTAGATTTTATCTTCAAATCGGTATTTTTCAAGTCTTTGACTTGATTTTTTAGGAAGTGAATTTTTTATAGGAAAACCCTTTTTTTTGCTAAATCCCTAAGCTTAGTTATTATTTGCAGTTGCAGTATTGGAACTTGTTTTAGTTGTCGATTGCCCGACGCTTTGATTACTGCTAGTACTTACACCTGTATTGACCGTATTTGCTTTATTGTTTGTAGCGAGCGTACTATATTGAGTATTATTACTGACAGCATTCTGTTGGAACTGACTAAAACTAGTATTCGTATTATTATTATTGAATGTACGTACATTACTTCCTCTTGAAAAAGTGCGGCTATTTTCATTGCTTTTACTGATTCCTTGACCTCGACTCCATCCAACTGTTATAGGAACATGTTGTGTGAAATTGGGGGTTTCTATCGTTTGTTGAACGACGGCTGTCTCTTGAGGTACACGAGTAGGTAATTTTGTAATTCCTATGAGTGGTGTGTTTGTGCTAGCAGTTTGTCTATTAAGAAAATAATAAGAGGAAGCATGGTATCGATGAGTCATTCTAAGTCGGTATGCGTAGTAGAGAGTATTGCAAGGGCGATAAATCACTGTATCTTCTTCATCAGACCTATCACCTGTAAAATCAAAGGTACCAAAAGGGGTCGCTGGGGAAATTGTATAAGTCCAATATATATTATAATTATTATTCCAATGGTCAATTATTTTTCTGTAATGCTCATCATTGAGATAGCGCCAAATCACAAAAGAATTGGAAAACCTGGCAAACCTTTGAAAATAACTAAAATTATAAGGGGATAGATTACGACTACCTCTTGTCTGCTTTAATTCTATCTTATCTGCTATTTCTCCTGTATAATTGGGGTCAAAATAATCTAAGCCTTTTTGGGAATGGTGAAAACGTTGGATTCGTGCTGTGTAGGACAATGAAGGGTCACTTTCAAAATCATCAAAATTGTTTACTACTGGGTCATTTTGATTGGCCTTTGGTACATCATTGGCAAAGACATTGGTTGGATTTAGAAAGGCTAAAATTAATAAGAAGGAATAACTAATTGAAAGGAAAACTGTTTTCATAATAAAAAATTTAACGAGTAATTATATGTGCGCTTACCTACATGCTTTAAAATTACTACTTTTGTGCGAATTTTGCTGTTAAAATTTGCTAATTATGTTTATTTCGATGTGTTAAAATTCAAAATAAGGCAGTTTACTTAAATTTAATTTAGAAATTTTGGCACTTTTTGCTAACACTTCTGGTTTTGAGGAGTAAAAAAAGTCAAATTTTATTAAATCAGGGGATAGGTTTATCATTCATAGTATTAAATAAATTATCCACCGAGAACCATTTTAAAAAAATGAGTAAAGGAATTACAAGTAGAGCAGATAACTATTCTCAATGGTATACAGACATTGTTAAGAAAGCACAATTAGCCGATAATTCTGCTGTGAGAGGTTGTATGGTTATTAAGCCGTATGGTTTTGGTCTTTGGGAAAATATGAAGGCCGAATTAGATAGAATGTTTAAAGAAACAGGCCATGTCAATGCCTATTTTCCATTATTTGTACCAAAGAGTTTATTTGAAGCCGAAGAAAAAAATGCAGAAGGTTTTGCTAAAGAATGTGCGGTTGTAACGCATTATAGATTGAAAAATGACCCGAATCAAAAAGGGAAATTGATGGTAGACCCTGAAGCAAAACTAGAAGAAGAATTAGTCGTTCGTCCTACTTCGGAGGCAATTATTTGGAATACCTACCGAGATTGGATTCAGTCTCATAGAGATTTACCTATCTTGATTAATCAATGGGCAAATGTAGTGCGTTGGGAAATGAGAACGAGACTCTTTCTACGTACTGCAGAATTCCTTTGGCAAGAAGGGCACACGGCGCATAGCACCGAAGCAGAAGCGGTAGAAGAAGCACAAAGAATGCAAGAAGTGTATGCTACTTTTGCGGAAGAATTTATGGCAATGCCAGTAATCAAAGGTAGAAAGTCTGATAGTGAACGTTTTGCAGGCGCAGAAGATACCTATACGATTGAAGCATTGATGCAAGATGGTAAAGCCTTACAAGCAGGGACTTCTCACTTTTTAGGTCAAAATTTTGCAAAAGCATTTGATGTGAAATTTGCGAATACCAATAACCGAGAGGAATATGTTTGGGCAACTTCTTGGGGAGTCTCTACTCGTTTGATTGGTGGATTAATTATGACCCATTCGGATGATGAAGGTTTGGTCTTGCCTCCAAAACTAGCCCCAATCCAAGTGGTGATTATTCCTATTCCAAAGCCAAATGAGGTGATTGATGAAGCGGCAGATGAAATTATCAAAGCTTTGAAAGCTAAAGGTGTTCGAGTGAAATATGATATGGACAAGAAAAAACGACCAGGTTTTAAATTTGCTCAATACGAATTGCAAGGCGTGCCTGTTAGAATTGGCATCGGTAAGCGAGATTTGGAAAATGGAGAGGTGGAAATTGCTCGTAGAGATACCAAAGAAAAGGTCAATGTGCCTTTTAAAGGTGTTGCGGATTATGTCGCTCAATTATTGGAAACTATTCAAAAAAATATGTTCCAAAGAGCTTTAGATTTTAGAGCGGAACATACCACTTCAGTCGATGATTTTGAGACTTTTAAATCTGTGATTGAAAATAAAGGGGGCTTTGTGTCTGCTCACTGGGATGGGACAGAAGAGACAGAAAAGAAGATTAAAGATTTGACTAAAGCGACGATTCGTTGTATCCCTAATGATGCGGTGATGGAGGAAGGGAAGTGTGTTTTGACGGGGAATCCTTCTAAGTGCCGGGTTTTATTTGCGAAGGCTTATTAGAATTATCTGATTGTTTAGCTATTAGACGATTTTAAGGATATATAAAAGCCATTTGTTGCTAATTGTGACAAATGGCTTTTTTGTTTTAATAAGATTTATTTGTAAATTTGATAAAACAAATTTTAATTATGGAAGCAGCAGCAGAGAAAAAATCAGCCTACGAAAAAGAACGAGAAAAACCTATGCCAAGTGTCAATCATTCAATTGTTCAAGGAAATTTAGTATTTTATTTAAAACTAGAATATAGAAGCAAATACAGAATCTTACCTGAAATAAATATTGATGTCATCGACAGAGGTAGAGTTCCTGATATAGCAATTTGTGATTCAACAATTACCTTTAATACAGGAGAGGATTCGGTTAAATTAGAGGGTGTTCCCTATGGTGTAATAGAAATACTTTCCCCAAAGCAAAACCTTTCCGAATTAGTACGGAAATCGGTAGAATACTTCAAAGTGGGGGTAAAATCCTATTGGTTAGTTTTACCAGATTTGCGTTCCATATATATATTTGACAAGCCTAATGATTTTCAAGTATTTACTTATAAAGATCAATTGAAAGATAAGACTTTGGGAATTGACTTAGATTTGGGAGAGATATTTAAATAATTAAAATTCTAAAGTTAAAAAAAGCCATTTGTTGAGTGATTCAGCAAATGGCTTTTTAGTTTTATAAATTTCCTTCTTCTACTATTGCTTTTACTGCAATTGCCATATCAGGTGAGAGTTGCTCTAGAAATTTTGGCTCTTTTTCTCCTTTGATGTATTCTGCTGTATGTAAAGCTGCTGATAATACTACTTTTTCATGTGGATTGGTGTAAATTTTTAGGGCACTTTGACAGAGTTCTTGGAAGAGCGAGTTGGAAATTCCCATGTTTAACAGATTAGCAAAAAACATGGATAAAGCTAAAGGATAATTGAGGTCTATTTTTCGGTTTTTTAGTTCATGTAGGATATTATTACCTAGTTGGTAGGCTTTTGCATGGGTTGTTCTTTTTTCAGTCAAGAATACGGCATCACCAAATTGTTTAAAGACTTTTTCTTTATTAGACTCGTACTTTATTAACAAATCCCAGGCTTTAATTCCCTTTTGTAATAGTATATATTGCGCAGATTTTAGACCTACTAAGAATGGTCTTTCTTCAATTTTTTTTGTTAAATCTACCATTTTATTTATGGAATTAAAGGCTTCATTGTCATTCTGAGCATCTCTGTAAGCAAATAGTAATATAGAATGAATTTGAAATCGAACTAGTTCTTTATTTTTAAAATCATGAGAGGTTAGATTCAGAGCTATTTTTAGATTGATTATAGATTTTTTGTATTGATTTAGGTAATAGTGACATTCCCCTAATCTAATTAAGTTAAATACCTTTTTTAATTTATTTTTCCTCAATTTTATAGCTTGCTCATAATAATATATAGCTTCATCTTTCAATGAATTACATTCATTAAGCATACCTAATACTTCTAAAGTTTTTGCTTCACTTTCTTTATTGTCTGTTTCTTTGAAAAATAATAAGGCTCGTTTTACTAATTTAAGTAATTCCTCAAATCTATAATTTGTTATTTGTTTCTTTTTATTATTCAAAATTATTCCAAATAATATAAAAAATAAGTCATTTATACTTTCTCTTGCTTTATAGTTGAAATCTGCTAATTTAATTGTATGTAACCAATTTTTTGGATTTGTTCCAATTGGCCATAATTCCTCAGGCCAACCAGCTCCTTTTAAACTAATTCTAGCAAAATCAAAAGCCTCTGGGGTTGGATTAGTTTTTACATACTTAACAGTTCGCTCTACCAACTCATCCACCTGATAAAAACTAACCAAAAAATCAGATAATAACCAAACAGGTGTATAATCTTGCCCATGAAAAACCTCTCTATCCTGATAAAACAAAACATAAATTCTATCAGCCAAATAATAGCGAAACTGTCTTGAACCCGTTCTTTTTTTACCTAAAATGTAGCCATTATCTTGAAGCCATAAAAAATGCCGAGATACGCTATTTTGAGACGTACCAAGATATTTAGCAATTTCACTTTGCGATTTATTCTCTCCTAATCGAATTAGTGTATCTAATAGTTGGCGAGGACGGTCTGGAATCTTGCTAGTTAAGTTTTGATAATAGGGGGTTAAATCATCAATTAACCCATACAAAGTTTGAGCAGTAGAAATCGCATCATCTTCTAATAATAAATTGGATAAAACAACTGCCATTCTTGGACTGCCTCCCGAATATTTATGAATCGCTCGAAGTTTATCTTGTCTTAATTTGTATTGTTCAGGAGATAATTTTTTTCCTGTTCTTTTTACTTCTAATTGATAGCGTCTTTCAAAATATTTATGATAGGCTTCTTCGCCCCAAGATTTTAATTTTAATGGTTTCCATGCTTTAAAAAGGCGTTTATTATAATTGCTATCAACATTGGCTCTTGGACTTGCACCAATGAGGGTTAAACCTTCCACATGTTCTAATAAATTTCTAAATCTAGCTTCTTTTATTTTTGCTTGCTTTTTTTCAGAACGTAGTTTATCCAAAAATTCATTGATGTTTTCCATTACAACAACTAGGGAGTAATTGGGAAGTTTTTCTCGTTTTTGTTTAATGACATTGACTAATAATTTTAATTGCTCTTCCCAGACTTCCTCCGTTTCTTCCCAAATAGCGGTGACATTTTCAAAACTATTCCCTTTCAAATAAGCCAAAACCATTTTTAATAAATCGGTTGTGCATTTTATATTACTCTGTTCTTCTGGCAGGGAGACAAAATCACAATTTTTAAAGATTGGATTTGCTTTAAATTTAATGCTTAAATATTTTAAGAAAAAAGATTTTCCCATTCCTCTAGGACCGAAAATTAACAGGTGGGAAGGACCACTATCTTGTTGTAAATTATCTTCTAGTGTTTGCAAAGTTTCTTTTAATAATTGTTTTCGACCAGTAGCCAAGGCTAAAACGGTCTCATCCTCCATATTATAAGGATTAAACTTTGCAATGTGTTGTAACATAAAGGGTTTGGTTGAATAGAGCGTCAGATAAAAAACTAATAATTTGTTTAGAAGTCAGAGGTCAGACCGTCAATTTCATTGACTGTCAGAAGTCAGATGATTCAGAATTAAATAACTAATTATCAATTATTTATGATTTAAACATCTGACTTTTGACAGAAAAATGTAATTTTTCGGTCTGACTTCTGACCTCTTTAGATAATTAATTTTCTTTCTGATTATCTAAAATTAATTATAATGAAGTAAAAGAGAATTGTATATATCTATTTTGAAACTACTTTTTCTTCTAAGTT
>CAYMSC010000052.1:0-20852 GCA_964392805.1 uncultured Saprospiraceae bacterium | reverse complement strand
AATGACGCTTGGGACAAGAGAGAATAGTAACAGTTGGCAGTATTCAGTTGGCAGTATTCAGTTGGCAGTTTAGGATAAAGTAAATTAGGAAACGTATTGTTGTTATTGAAGTTTTGAACGTAGGCAGTTTAATTGTGATTGAGCAATCAGCATAATAAAAACTGATTTCAGAAAATACAAAAGTCGCTTTGATGAAAATTAAAGCGGCTTTTGTGTTGGAATTTAATATTTTTTCGTTATTACTAAAAAGGTTAAGTTTTGTAATATACTAGAAACGGGATAAATTTGTGAAAATTAATTTAGAAGTCAGACCGTCTATTTCATAGACTGTCAGGAGTCAGATAAGTCAAGATTAAATAATTGATTAAGGAAAACGAAAATAATAACCTATGCAAAACTGATAATACAAAATAAAAAGAAAATCCGTGGCCTCCCGTCCGCAAGCGGTTCACCCGTACGGGTTCATGCCTGATCCGCTAAATCCGTGGGACCTATCCTCCTAGCTTATTTGCGTAGGTTATTTTTTGCTAAACCCCTTATCACAATATTTTATGTTTTTAAAATCTGACTTCTGACAGAAAAATGCAATTTTTCGGTCTGACTTCTGACCTCTTTTCAAAATCACTTTTTTATCCCATTTGGAGTATAGCTTACTGTCCAACTGCTGACTGCAAACTGCCTACTGATTACTAACTTACCTCAAACCCCAACAAACTAATATCTTCCCAAAACATAGGATAAGACTTCCCCACAACCTTAGGTTCTTCTATATTAATTTGACCCAATTGGGCTAAAGGCGCAAAAGCCATTGCCATACGGTGATCTTCATAAGTTGGAAAAGTTGGATTGGAATTGACAACTGCTTTTCCATCCACCATAAAATATTCTTTGGTTGAATTTTTGGAGAATCGTTTAGGTAAGGCAGATAAATAGACCTGTACTTTTGCTAACTCATTTTGTAAGGCAGTAATTCTATCTGTTTCTTTAATCCGTAGTGTTTTTAAGCCTGAAAATAATCCTTGTACCCCTAAGCCACCACAAATGACAGCGATAGTCTGCGCTAAATCAGGACATTTAATGAAATCCCATTCAAAATTGGTTGGTAAGGCTTCACCTGTTTTAGTTAAGTGAACACCCGTATCATTGAAGGTAGATTGAATACCAAATTGCTCCATCATTTCTACTAAAACGGAATCCCCCTGCACACTTTTTTCAAATAAGCCATTTAATTGCAAATCAACTTCGTCGGCAAGCGCTGCAATCGAATAAAAATAAGAAGCACCAGACCAATCAGCTTCTACGGTGAAAGGTCTTGGTTGGTATTTTTGATTTGCTACTTTAATCGTATTGTCATTCCATTGGTGCAAAACACTAAAATGAGCCATTAAATTTAAGGTCATTTCTATATAGGGTCGAGAAACGATTTCTCCATCTAAAATTAACTCTAATCCATTAGGTAGGGTAGGCGCAATCATTAATAATGCGGAAATATATTGGCTACTCGTTCCAGCGGAAATGGTCACTTGATTGGAATGTCCTTGCCGATAACTATCGGCATTAGGAGAATGGATTTTTAAAGGTGGGTAGCCTTCGTTTTCCAAGTATTCAATATTTGCCCCCAATTTGCGTAAAGCATCCACTAAAACACCGATAGGTCGCTGTTTCATCCGCTCTGTTCCTGTCAAAACCTGAGTGCCCTGCTGCATCGACAAATAAGCGGTCATAAACCGAAAAGTTGTCCCTGCTGCCCCAGCATCTCTTACTTCTGAATTGCTTTTTAATAAACCATCCATCAAAAGGGTATCTTTTGAGTTGGATAATTTATGAATAGGAAAATCTTCTTCGCATAATGCGCGGATGATTAACGCTCGATTGGCGATACTTTTAGACCCATTTAAGGTAATGGTTCCTTTGGCTGATTTGTTGCTTTTTGTTACGGTCGCTACGGTCATATTACTACCTTTCGTTTAAAGAAGTCGCAAATATCCTAAACTTTTAGGTCTAGTGACGGATATATAGCCTTTATTATGTAAATAACTTTTAGACATGGATAGTTCCATATGATAAGTATTGATATTTCATGAATGGAACTATTTGAGTTTAATTTTTGTAATACCAGTAAATCTAAAAGACGAATCATGTAATTTCCTACCACCTATAACTTTCCTTTTATGCTACCTCATCGTAGCACTTATCTTTTATTGTTAAAATTAAAATAATGAGTCTGTCTAGAAAGTATGGCAGGACTTTTCATTATCCTTTTTCTCCAGGCACGGCCAGTGATGACCGTATCAATCATGGCTATTGGGAGGATGTCTCTGCTATTGAAAAAATAGTACATACAGAGAAATTGGATGGAGAAAATACTTGTCTCAATCAATATGGCGTGTTTGCTCGTTCGCACGTTGCTCCAACGGTTCATCCTTGGGCAAATTACTTAAAAGAACGTTGGCATTTAATTAAAAATGACTTGGGCGATTTGGAGATTTTTGGCGAAAATCTTTATGCTATTCATTCCATTCGCTATGCCAATTTAGAACATCATTTCTATGTTTTTGGTGTTCGGGTCTTGGACCAATGGTTATCATGGGAAGAAGTACAATTTTATGCGGCTTTATTAGATTTCCCAACCGTGCCAGAACTAAGAATAGTTGAACCAATCGGTCAATCTATTTTTGAAAAAACAGCATTAGTTATTGTCAATCAGCCAAGTACCTTTGATTCTTTTGATGTTCATACCCAAGAATCTTGCGTTATGGAAGGTATTGTCAGTCGAAATGCTACTGCTTATATGGTCGATGATTTTAGAAAAAATGTTTTCAAGTATGTTCGAAAAGACCATGTTAAAACGGATGAACATTGGACTAGAAATTGGAAACGTGCCCCTTTGAAATGGGAGTGTAAGTCATAAAACCGGTAGCACAAACTTTAGTTTGTTCGGGACGCTGACCTTTAGGTTAGCAAACAATAGATATAAAATCAGGTCTGAAAGACCTGTATCCCGAACAAACTGAAGTTTGTGCTACCAGTTATTTCAATTAGATTATTAAAAAATAGAAACCATGTGGCAAATAATAAATACAACAAATTGGAACGAAATCCGACAGGCATTTGCTTGGATTCGAGATATGGAAGGCGTACCACAAAGCCCTATTTATCATGCAGAAGGAGATGTGGCGACACATACCAAAATGGTGCTGGATGCCTTACTAAATATGGAAGAATATCAAACTTTAAATGAACAAGACCAACAGATTTTAGTCGCAACAGCTTTATTGCACGATGTAGAAAAACGGTCTTGTACTAAAACGGAGTTGGATGGTCGAATTACTTCTAAAGGACATGCTAAAAAAGGAGCATATACTGCTCGTAGGATTTTGTATAAAGACATCAAAACACCTTTTGAAATAAGGCAAGCAGTAGCTAAATTGGTTCGTTATCATGGTTTGCCTTTGTGGGTTTTTGAGAAACCCAATCCTCAAAAAGCTTTATTAAAAGCAAGTTTGGAAGTCAACTTAAAGCATTTAGCCATTTTTGCCAAAGCGGATGTTTTAGGTCGAATTTGTGCAGACCAAAAAGAGCTATTATACAAAATAGAATTGTTTGAAGCGTTTTGCCAGGAACAAGATTGCTATGGTCAAGCTTATCCTTTTAAGACTGATTCAGCCCGATTCACCTATTTTCAAAAAGAAAATAGTGCTCCTAATTATGTCCCCTTTGAAACAGCTAAATGCGAAGTCATTATGCTATGTGGTTTACCTGGTACAGGAAAGGATACTTTCATTCAAAAACATTATAAAGATTGGGAAGTAGTGTCTTTAGATACTATTCGACGAGCGCATAAAATTGCACCTAAAAATACCAAAGCGAATGGCAAAGTGATTCAAATGGCTAAAGAAATGATGAAAATCCATTTGCGGAAGCAGCAATCTTTTGTGTTCAATGCAACGAATATCATTCAGCAATTGCGCCGACAGTGGATTGATTTATTCACGACTTATGGAGCTAAAGTGAAAATTATTTATTTGGAAGTGCCTTATGCTCAATTGATGCAGCAGAATAGTAATCGGGAGTATGTCGTTCCAACTAAGGTGATGGAGAAAATGATTGGTAAATTAGAAATACCTTCATTGGTAGAAGCACAAGCTGTAAAATACTTGACAAGTTAATGATGTTAACGTGGCGGTCTTAGGAGACTGCCACCAACTTCAACTTCAAGGTTTAAGCCACCTACGGCGGGAATTGAGGTTGAGATTGAATTTGAGATTGAAATTTAAAAATTTATCGATATTTCAAATTATCAATTCCGATTTATATCTGAATTGATTTTAAAATTTACGCAAGCGCCTAAAAAGTGTCTTATAAATTGTATTCCCTTACCAAAATAGATGAAATAAACCATATTTTAAGTAATAAAACCTATTTTGCGAATCGTTCTTCATTGCAGACAATTTTTTTAAGAACAATAGTATTTCGATTTTAACAGAATTTTTTTAGACAAAAACGAGCCATGCAATCATCTCCTTTTTTAGCGACCATTTTTATTGCATTATTATTAATGTTTGTGGCATGCGCTAAAAAAATTAAGGAAACACCAACCATTCCAGTGCTATCTTCAGAAGAAAAAGTGACACAATTAGGAGAACAACTTTTCAAAAAAGATTTTTCTTTGGACTACAACAAAGAGAAAACCGTTGTTTGTCTTTCAAAAGCGATTAAAAGAAGACCAAATGATGCCTTTTCTACCTTATCGTTTGTGCTTTATAGATTAGAAACAGAAGAAATTTTATTTGAAGAAATAATTCCAAAAGCAACTGGACAATGGATAAGTAAGGAGGAATTTCAAATAACAACCATACCCGGTATCGTTCCTGATATCAGACAGGCGAGCCATAAATCGGGTTTTATTTATAATGTCAAGAATAAAACAAAAAGAAAACTTTAGCTTAAGCATGTGTTAGGTCTAGCATCCGACTTTTAGAATCACTTTCCTAGCATAAAAACAATGTCTTTTAACCAAAATATAAACTATGTATCGTTTCAAACTTTCCTTATTTACATTTATAGCTGCCATAGTGTTAATGACTGCTTGTCAACAACAAGAATCAGCATTACCAATTAAAAAACTAAGCAACAGCAGCATTTGGAAGAAAACCAAAAAAACAGAAGAGCTGCGTTATGAAGGTCCTCATAATTTTTATGAATATCATCACCGTATTCGGACTAGAGAAGGGGAGGCAAAACCAAGATATACGACTAATTATAAACAAACAGCTTTCCAAAAAGCCTTGCGTTCGAGTAAGCAACAAGGTCATGCTCGTAATCAAGAATTAGATTGGCAAGAACGAGGGCCAGGTAATGTTGGTGGGAGAACGAGAGGTATTTTAGTGGATCCAAGAGATGAGACACACTTAACTTGGTTAGTCGGTTCTGCTGGTGGAGGGATTTGGAAAACGACCGATGGTGGTCAAAATTTTGCTTTGACGACAGAGGAATTACCCAATATGTCGACGACGACTTTGGCGGCTAGTGATGCAGACCCTAATATTGTTTATGCAGGAACAGGAGAAGGATTTAGCGGGCAAATGATTGAAGGAGATGGTATTTATAAAAGTTTTGATAGTGGAGAGAGTTGGACATTATTGACAGCTACGGCAAATAATCAACAATTTGAAAATGTATTACGATTAGTGGTTGACCCTGAAAACCCCAATATTGTGCTAGCAGCTACTCGGCGTTCTTTTAGAATTCCATCGGCTGATAATAATAATCTTTTGACGAATGGCTATATCATGAAAAGTGATGATGGCGGGGAGACTTGGAGAGAAGTATTTGCAGTAGAAGGAAATCCTATAAGGGCTTTTTCACGCGCTGTTCAACAAATAGTAGCAGACCCTACGGATTTTAATACGCTTTATGCGACGGCAAGAAACTATGGGGTCTTAAAATCTACGGATAGTGGAGAAACATGGAATAGAATATTCAATGCAGAAAGCAATAATTTTGGACGAATGGAATTGGCGGTTTCTCCTGTTAATCCACAAGTACTACATTTTGCTACGGAAGCAAATGGAACCGCTAATTTACAGCGTTCTTCTGATGGCGGAACTACTTGGAATGCGGTTACAGGGGACTTTGGTAATTGGCTAGATGGACAAGGTTGGTATGATAATACGATTGCAGGACATCCATATGATGAGAATCAGATTTTTGTGGGTGGTTCTGGTGCTATTTTGTCTATTACTTCTTCTGGTGATTCGATTGGGGTGACCATTTTAGGAGAAATTCTTAATGATACTCGATTTATCAATTTATATAACCCATTTGGAGAAGAAGCGGTGTTAACGATTGCTGATTTTTATACCGATTTTCTAGGATTACCTGAGCCAGAAATAACAGAAGATTTATTACCAATTGAAATTCGTTTTGGTTCGGGAATAAGCCAAAAAGCGCATCGTCATTTTGTGGATGATGGAGATATTGAAAATACTTATTTAGATTATGTGGAAGTACCGTTTCAAGTTTGGGATGTATTGTCAGATAGACAATTGATGGTTTCTTTTAATGATGCGGATAATAATGGAACATGGTCTATCAATGAAGTAGGAGAGGACTTAGCCCCTGAAAATTCTAACGAAATTTTAATTATTAATTCTTTGGATTACAACCCAAACCAACCAGCGACTGAGATAAGGGGTTTTCTGGATAAGGGGATATATGCTGTTTTGGCGGGTACTTTTGAAGGAGCGGAATTGGGCACACAAGCCTTGCCTGAAGCAACGATTGCCATTAGAACAGGAGTCAGGAAAAGTATTGCTTCTGATTTTGAAAATATTACAGATGGTTATGGAGATTATGGTGGTTCTACTAAAGGCGTACACGTTGACCACCATAATATTATACTTATACCTGTCGATGAAACAACAGGGACTTTTTATGTACTCAACGGAAATGATGGAGGGATAGCTTTATCTAAAGATAGCGGAGAATCTTTTGTACAAACTGGCGATACTTTTAAAGAAGAAAGGAATTTTAATGGGACGACCACCGTTTTTGAAACGACCTTAGGTTATAATACTTCCCAATTTTATGGGGTTGATAAGATGAACGGTGCAGACCGCTATATTGGCGGAACCCAAGATAATGGTAGTTTTGTTTCTCCTGAAGATGCAGGGATTAGAAGTGTTTGGCGTAGTGCGCCTAGTGGCGACGGATTTGAGGCAGCTTGGAATTATGAAAACCCAGATTTATTATTAGAATCCTCCCAATTTAATAATGTATTTCGTAGTGATGATAGAGGCGAAACTTGGAATCGGGTGAATATGCCTGGTAATGGGCCATTTGTAACAAGAATAGAAGCCTCTAAACAAGACCCCGATTTAGTATTTGGTATTAGTTCTTTAGGAGTATTAAAGTCTACGGACTTTGGATTAAATTGGTCAGTTACAACGATGCCTGATGAATGGGTATTTAATGGCAATCCGATAGCTGTTTCGGAAGCTTCCCCCCAAGTGGTTTGGACTGGTTCTGCTTTTAATAATTTTGAAAGAATGGTGGTCTCTACGGATGGCGGTGATTCTTTTACCCCAACGAGTGGCTATGACCAAGCTGTTTTAGGAGATATAACGGGTATTGGTACGCATCCCTTGAATAAAAATAAGGCCTATGCACTATTTTCTATTGCTGATGGACCAAAAATTTTGGAAACGTCGGATATGGGCGCTACATGGAGAGATATTTCTGGGTTTGTAAGCAATCAACCAGAAAGTAATAATGGTTTTCCAGATGTAGCTACTTTTTCTGTGGTAGTTATGCCGCATGATACGAATCAAATCTGGGCAGGAACAGAAATAGGGCTATTTGAATCTTTAGATGGCGGAGCAAGTTGGAATTATGCGGATAATGGATTGCCGCCTGTGCATATTTATGAAATGAAAGTAGTAAATGATGAAGTAGTTATAGCGACACATGGTCGAGGTATTTGGTCGGTTAGTATTCCTGAATTAGAAGGCTATGAGCCGCTGCCTGCCTTGATAAGCCCTCAAGTTAATATTACTGGAACTGGTTTTGATGGACAGATAGGAGGAGCGGCCAATTTAAGAGCGGCTTATGATTCTACTATTTTAGAAATATTCTTACCTGTTGAAGAGGAAACTATTTTAGTAGACCGTAGGATATTTGAAGGAAATGAAGCAAGGACAGTTGTTCCGTTTGAACTTCAAGTTGACTTAGCATCAGATACCATCATTGCGGCAGATATTATACTGACTGCTTATGCGGACGGTGAGACTTTAGTAGCTAGAGGAAATGCTTTAATCTATGATGTAGCCGAAGAACCTGTAACCATTTACAGTAATGATTTTGATGCAGACCAAAGTGATTTTGCACGTTTAGGATTTAATGTTTTCCAAGCAGCTAATTTTGATAGTAAAGCCTTGCATTCTCCACATCCCTATCCTGGAGATAATCAAGAATTTATAGCTGTTTTTCAAAGACCCATCTTAGTAGAAGATTCGACT
The DNA here is from genome assembly GCA_964392805.1 of uncultured Saprospiraceae bacterium. GTDB lineage: Bacteria > Bacteroidota > Bacteroidia > Chitinophagales > Saprospiraceae > JAFMDF01. The sequence goes on along the minus strand of CAYMSC010000052.1, from coordinate 12,333 downwards.
ACCTTGCTTACTTTTGATGAAGTTGTTTTGGTAGAAATAGGCGATTCTCCTACTTTTGGAAACCCCTCGTTTTATGATTTTGTGACTGTTGAAGGCACTAATGATAATGGCGAAACTTGGGTTACTTTGGATGGTTATGATTCTAGTAAGGAGGACGATTGGGCAACTGCCTACGAGATGGGCAGTAATGGGAGTGCTGAATTGATTCAGTCGAACCAAATTGGATTGTCTGGCTTTTTTGAAGAAGGAGATATTGTTTATCTTCGTTTTCGCTTGGTGTCTGACCCACTTGTAGAAGGCTGGGGTTGGATGATTGATAATATTGAGTTAAAGTCTCAATTGACTGCGGTCCAAGAATTGCCTGAAACAGTAGCTTTAAAGAATTACCCTAATCCTTTCACCAGTACTACTATTTTGCAGTATACCTTGACGGAAAAAAGTGAAGTACAAGCAACTTTGTATAGTTTGGACGGTAAATTGGTGAGTCACTTAATTCAAACGACTCAACTAGCTGGGCAACATAGATATCAAGTGAATACCAGTAGTTTAGAACCTGGCATGTATTTATGTCGATTTATAGTAGATGATACAGAGCAGACTTTGAAGTGGATAAAACGATAATTTTAAAGCAACCTTTATTGCTAAATAGGCACTACAAAAATAAAAACAAACTATGACTTACCGTTTTAGCCTTATTTCTTTTATGTTTTTTGTAGGAATAGTAGCTTTAATAACTGCTTGCCAAGAGAAAGTTGTTCAATTACCCGTAAAAAAAATAACCAACAAAAGTTGGGATAAAAAGACCAAAAAGCAAAAAGAATTACATTTTGAAGGGCCTCATAATTTCTTCGAATTTCATCACCAAATTAGAACGAGAACAGGAGAGGTAGGCCCTAGCTACCCGACTAACTATAAACAAGCAGCTTTACAAAAAGCATTGATAGAACGGGAGGCAATGGGGATTACGCAATCATCCTTAGATTGGCAAGAACGTGGTCCAGGAAATGTTGGAGGTCGAACAAGAAGCATCTTAGTAGATAAGCGAGATACTACTTATCTAACTTGGTTGGTTGGGGCTGCTGGTGGAGGTATTTGGAAAACAACAGATGGAGGAACACATTTTGAATTAAAAACAGAAGAAGTGCCCAATATGGTCACCACGACGATAGCAGCGAGTGATGCCAATCTAGATATTGTTTACGCAGGTACAGGAGAAGGTTTTTTTAAGCGACTAACTCAAGGTGATGGGATGTATAAAAGTTTGGACGGAGGGGAGCAATGGACGGAAATAACTAGTACTAGGAATAACCCTCAATTTGAGAATATACAAAGGATTATAGTGGACCCTGAAGACCCTAATATTGTATTGGCAGCTACTAGAAGCACTGCTTTTTCAAGAGGAATAGCAAATGATTTAGTCACAACAAATGGGCATATCATGAAGAGTATAGATGGAGGTCTTAGCTGGACAGCTCCCTATACGATAGCAGGAGATTCCGTAGCGACCATTGACCCTGCTGTTCAACAAATCGTAGCAGACCCAACAGATTTTAATATTTTGTATGCTACGGTGAGAAGTGTCGGTATCTTAAAATCAATAGATAAAGGAGATACTTGGTTGCTTATTTATGATGCTAGAAATAACGCTCCTGAATTTGGGCGGATGGAGTTAGCTGTTTCCCCTAAAAATCCAGCTATTTTACATTTTGTAACGGAAACAGCAAATTTATTTCGGTCTTCCAATAGAGGTGCGCAATGGGAGATAGTACCTGGCGACTTTGAAAACTGGTTGGGGGAACAAGGGTGGTATGATAATGCGATTGCTGGAAATCCTTATAATGAGAATACAGTCTTTGTTGGTGGAAAAGGATTAATATTATCTATTACTTCTTCTGGAGATTCTTTGAGCAGGCCTATTTTAGAAAGTGTCCAGAATGATACTAGATTTGTTAATTTATATAGCCCGTTTACGGATTCGGCAGTAATTACGGTAAATGAATTTATTGAAAAATTCTTAGGGGAAACCCCACCAGCAGAAACAGATACTTTAGTCCCTATAGAAATTCGATTTGGAGTAGGGACGACACAAATGGCGCATCGACACATCATTGGAGAAGATTTAGACAATACTTTTCTAGATTATGTAGAAGTTCCTTTTCAAGTTTGGGATAATTCGATTGATAGACAATTGATGGTTTCTTTTAATGATGAGGATGGTAATGGAGAATGGACCTTCAATAACGTGGGACAAGAATTTCCCGATGATAATTCAAGGGAATTTCTTGTATTTCATGCAGTAGATTATAATCCTGACCAACCTGCTCCTGAATTAAATGGTATTTTAAATAGCGGTTATTATGTAGTATTTGCGGGGACTTTTGAAGGAACAGAATTGAATACTCAAGTATTCCCTACTGATACCATTTTCATAAAGACATTTGTTAGAAATCGTAGGAACTCTACCTTTAGACCAATAGCAGATGCTTATGGCGTGTACAATGGTGATGAAGAACTTAAGGTTTACACCAGAGGAGTCCATGTGGATCATCATCAATTGGTCTTAATTCCTGTAAATGATTCCACGCAAAATTTTTACATTATAAATGCGAACGATGGAGGGATTGCTTTTTCTAGTAATGCAGGGGAAAATTTTAGACAAACAGGAGATACTTTTAAAGACGATACTCGTTTGGGAGGCTTGCCACTTACTTATCCAACAAGCCTAAGCTATAATACTTCGCTGTTTTATGGGGTAGATAAAATGAATGGCGAAGACCGATATATCGGGGGAACACAGGACAATGGTAGTTGGGTGTCACCCGTAGATGCGGATGATACTAGTATATGGATACGAGGGGTAGATGGAGATGGTTTTGGGGCGGCATGGAATTTTGGTAATCCTGATTTATTATTAGCATCTGCTCAATTTAATAATGTTTTTAGAAGTTCGGATAGAGGCCAGACTTGGTTACCTGTTGATTTGCCAGGTAGGGCTCCTTTTATTACTCGTATTGAAGCATCGAAGCAATCTCCAGATTTAGTATTTAGTATTAGTTCTTTAGGGGTGCTAAAATCAAATGATTTTGGATTGAATTGGTCGGTTGCCGAAATGCCAGAAGAATGGATGTTTAATGAAATGGGGTCTCCGATAGCGGTATCAGAAGCTTCTCCTAGAATCGTGTGGACGGGTGATGTATTTGATGAAAATGTAGGAATGGTCGTTTCTACTGATGAAGGCGATTCTTTCCAATCAACTAACGGTTATGACGAAGCTACCTTAGGGGGTATTACAGGAATTGGGACACACCCTATTAATGAAAACAAAGCCTATGCACTTTTTTCTATGGCGGATGGACCTAAAATATTAGCTACAGATGATTTAGGACAAACATGGACAGACCTTTCTGGATTTGGCACCAATCAGCTTGAAAGTAATAATGGTTTTCCAGATGTGGCTACTTTCTCCTTATTAGTCATGCCTTTTGATACCAATCAAATTTGGGTTGGTACAGAAATTGGCCTCTTTGAATCCTTAGACGGTGGTGCAAGCTGGCAATATGCGGATAATGGTTTACCGCCTATGCTGATTTATGAAATGAAGATTGTCAACGATGAAGTTGTACTGGCCACTCATGGTCGAGGTATTTGGTCGGTTAGCCTACCTGAATTAGAAGGTAATGAACCTTTACCTGTTTTGATTGGACCACTTGCGAATATAACAGAAAATGGATTTAATGGACAAATTATAGGGGAAGCTAATCTTCGAGCAGCTTATGATTCTACTATTTTAGAAGTGTTATTACCCTTAGCGGAGGAACCTATTTTATTCGAAAGAACCGTTTTAGCAGAAAATACAGAAATAACTAATGTCCCTTTTGAATTTCAAGTTAACCTAACAACGGATACAATCATCCCTGCAATTGTGCGGCTAACGGCTTATAAGAATGGAGAAGTAGTAACGAATCAGCGTAATGTTGTAATTTATGATGTAGATGAAACCGAAGTCGTGACTTATAGCGATGATTTTGATAGTGGCAATAGTGATTTTGCTCGATTGGGCTTTAGTATTTTTCAAGAAGATAATTTTGACAATCAAGCTTTGCATACACTCCATCCTTATCCGGGGAATAATCAAGAATTGATGGCGATTTTTCAAAAGCCAATTCTAGTAGAAGCCGAAACTTCTTTATTAACTTTTGACGAAGTTGTTATAATAGAATTTGGAGACACTGATGGTGTTAATCCGCCTGAATCTTTTGATTTTGTGACGGTAGAAGCGACGAAAGATAATGGACAAACTTGGGTTACTTTAGATAAATATGATACTAATATAAGTAGTGATTGGATAAGAGCTTACGAAATTGGTTTTAATGGAAATGCTAATTTAATTCAACCGCATCAAATTGGCTTATCGGGCTTTTTTGATGCAGGGGACATCATTTATTTGCGTTTCCGTTTGGTTGCTGATGAATCGGTAGAAGGTTGGGGGTGGATGATTGACAATATTGAATTAAAATCTCAATTGACGGCTGTCCAAGAATTACCCGAAACTGTCGCCTTAAATAATTTCCCGAATCCTTTTACGAATGCAACTATTTTGCAGTATACTTTGACAGAAAAAAGTGAGGTAAGTGCGGTATTATATAGTTTGGATGGCAAAGTCGTAAGTCAGTTGATTCAAACGACTGAAAACGCAGGTCAACATACTTATGAAGTGAATACGAGTAGTTTACAAACGGGGATGTATATGTGTCGTTTTCAGGTGAATGGGGCGGAGCAGACGTTAAAATGGATTAAGCAATAAGGAAGGAATTGTTAAAAGCTATTATTTCGTGTTATTAAAAGAGAAGTTATTATCGGTTTTTTGATAATCAATTAGTCAAAACCGATAATAACTTTTAATAACCCCTAATGACTTCCAATAACTATTTTGGAATTTCAAGGTTGAATAGGTCTGTACATTTTCTCCTTACATTTTCTCCTTTATAACCTCCACTGCTTTAGCCAAAGCATCATCTCGTTTATTAATCATTTCTTCCACTGTTAAAGGCACAAAAATATCAGGCGCTACGCCATATCCTACAAATTCTCGACCATCAGGGTAAGTATCTTTTTTGGTACAAATTCTAGCCCAAGCACCACCAGGTAATTTAAAAGACATGGGCTGTCCCGTACTCCCAAAAGATTTTTGACCGATTGTAGTTCCTCGACCTTCCAAACCATCTAAGAATACTAAAAAATCTTCGGCGGCAGAGGCGGTGCCATTTCCAAGTAGAACGACTAATGGAGCGGTCAATTTTTTGGCGGTCACCGTATTATTAAAGGTCATGGTATCTCCTTTATACCAATGAATGCCATTAGCAATTTCATAAGCTTCTTGTTCCCATTCATTGAAATTTTCTTTCCTCTCCATGCCAGTTCCCCATGCTTTATAAGCGGCTTTATGTTCTCTAGTTTGCCAAAGCGACCCAATTAAGCGTTTTTGGTCGGTGAAATAGTTTAAGATTTGTGCGCCAATAAAAGAGTTACCACCACCATTTTTTCGTAAGTCAATAATAATGCCTTTACTTTTATATAATTCGGGTAGGGCTTCTTTAAATTTGGTGACGACCATCGTATCACTAAAGGTATTGAGGTCAATTTTAGAAATGCCATTAGCCAATGAGTGTAGTTCAAAAGGCTGCCATTTTTTGCTCTTTTTAGCAAATTTTCCTTTACTGGTTTTGGGATGTAATCGAGCGGTATGGGTTACTACTTTTCCATCAGGACGAATAAATTCCATTTGGGTTAGTTGAGTGGTATCTGTCGAATGCATATGCCAAGAACTAATAGCTTCGTTCCATAATTCATGTGGAGTAGAGGCAGAGATATAAGGGATTATTTTTTCCTGTAAATAGGTTTTAGTGGGTTGCCCATTAATTTTCACTAACTCTGACCCAATCGGTACTTTATCGGCATATCCGTTGAATACGTCATCAACAAAAAACTGTTGATTAATATTTTTAAAGAAAACACGGATATAAACTTGATTCTTGGATATTTCTCGACCATTCCAAATATCTGTATGTCCATCTTTCAATAAAGCACAGAACTGTTTCATTTCTCCATAATAATCAAAGGTGTTCTTAGTGGCTAAGACTCTCGGAATAAAAGCTTGATAAGCACTATCCCAATTGACGTCCGTTTGGTCAAAAAAAGCAAAATTATACTTGGCTTCTGACCAAAATTGGGATAATCCATAGAGTTTTTCTTCATCGCTCAGATTATGCTCTAAATCATAAAATTGAGCATTGAGGAATAGTGGGCAATATAAAGCAAGAATAAAAATTAATTTGTTCATTAGTCGATGATTTTAAAGTAGTTTAGAATTTTCTTTACAAGAAATGAATGAGTAATATTTCGCTTGGAAGATATTGGGGTAGGGGAGTTGGAATTTAATTTTCAAATTCCATAACTTCCAAGTTACAAGAGCAAATATGCAAACCACTTTCGAAGGAAAATTGTAAAAAAAAGACAAGCACTTATTTTACTTCTATTATGACCTTTTTTTGAATGTTTTGAAGTGATTTTTGTAATTGGCGAGGTGATTTTTTAGTGAAAAATTGGAAATCTTTAATAAAATGGCTCTGGTCATAATAACCACTTTCATAAGCAATCTGAGTCAATTTTTTAAAAGGAGCAAAGTGGATTTGTTGTAAAGCTTTGCGAAATTTGACGATTTTTAGATAAGCTTTGGGAGATAAATTAAAATAATTTTTAAAGGCACGAATTAATTTTTTTTCAGAACATTTTAATTGTTTATTTAAATCATGAATAGCTATGTTGCCATGATGTTGATGGATAAGTTGAAGGCTTTCCTGTAAAAATGCATGATTAAAAATTTCAAGTTTGCTTAGCAGAAATTGTTCTACCAATCGCCCCCTATTCCTAAAATCTTTTTCTTTAAAAATAATTTCAAAAGTGTCAGTAGCTACAGCACCAAATAGTTGTGTTAGAATATCTTGTTCTAAAAGGTAAGTAGGGGCAGGGAGTTTGAAAAAGTGATAATAGCCTAAAGGGGCAAAGTCTATACAAATTTCGTCCAAAGTTCCTGCTAATTCAAAATGATGAGGCGCTAAATACATCCCTGATAAATAAGCGTTGATAGGAGTATTTGTGGCTATACTTTTTATTTTTTTGTTTTCTTGAACTAATTGCTTTTTTCTAATAATACCTAAGCAGATATTGTTATTAGCATAGGAAGTGATGGTTCGTTTTACACTAGATTGTTCCCTGTAATTGAATAAGATGTATTCAACTAAGCCTTTTAAATGAGGAGATTGAATTTGATGAACATGAAATTCCATTTTAAATTATTTGGGTGATTGTTTAATGGTTATAATAGGCTACCATGTTTATGCCGATGAACTCTTTTGCATAAAGAAAGCAAAAAATGAAATTAATTGCTTATAGATGTGGAAAATTTAACATTTAAAGCAAGTTGCATGATATCCATTGATTGGACAGCACCTGAAGATTGACGAAATCAAGAAGAATGGGTAGAGAGGGGATTGGATTAGGGAATAAAAAATAATATACCTCCGTAATTATGAAAAGCCTACCTTGGAGGATTCTAAATGCTCCAAGGTAGACTACTCAGTTAGAAAACCTTTTCAATTTTATAAATACTATTCTCAACATCAGAAGGCACATATAAATTGCCTTGCTCATCATAATCAACTTCTGAAATCTTCCATGTTGGCGGCAAATTAGGCGCGCTTTGCAAGCCTAAAGGAATATTATCTGCTAATATTGATTTTTTACCACTACTCAAATCAATGGATAGCACTTGATTTGCACCTGTTTCGACGACTAACAAATTCCCTTTAGGTCCAATTTTAAGCCCTTCTGGTTGTTGTAAATCTTTGATGATTACTTTTGGCGCAGCTAAAACTTCCTTATTTTCTGTGATTTGGTAGACAACGCCTGTATAAAAATCGGAAACATAGATATTGCCATTTGATGCGGCTAAACCAGCGGGAACCGCCAATCCTTTAGTGACATCCATTAGTACTTCTCTGTTATCTCCTATTTGTCGAGAGATTTTTGCTTTCCCTGGTTCCAAACCTAATTCTGCTACTACCAAAGCATCTTCCGAAAAAATAGCATTCATAGGCACCATAAAATCGTGGTACAAAGCGGTTTGTTTATCTTCTTTGGCGTTCCAAACTTGTACTTCATTGCTAAACCAAGAGGTGAGTGCTAATTGGTCATTGGCATGGTCAATCGTAAATGGACCGATTAATCCTGGCACACCTATCATATGTCGTTGAGTAGGATTGGGCGCTCCTGTATTTTTATCAAAGGATTTTAGGGATAAAATATCTGGCACAAATAATTGATTGCCAATAATCGCAATATCTCCTGCATTACAAAAAGAATTTTCCTGAATTACTCGATGTGTACCATCCATATTTACTTGGAAAATTCCTCCATCTTGAGCAGAAGAAACAAATAACTCATCTTTGCTATTTAAAGCAAGGTTATCTGCCCCAGCGAAACCTTTAGCTATTTCTACTTTGTCTCCTGTTTTTGGGTCAATTTTCCAAACGATTCCTGTATTGTGGTCGACGGTAAATATATTGCCTTTAGAATCAAATTTGACCGCAGCAGGCGTGGTTAAATCATCAACTAGAACGGTTAATTCTGCTTTGTCCACATCTATTTTTACAATATGTCCTTTTGACCAAATTGGTCCATATAATAAACCATCTGGCCCAAAGTCCATTCCATTTAACCAACCTAATTCTTTGATTATTAATTTGGGGGGATTTTTTAATTCTGGGTCTAACTCATATAGCCCATCGCCCGAAAAATCTAAGGCAACAAATAATCGGCCATCATCCGAAAATGTAATGGGATTAACACCGGGAGCGACCATCTGTTTAGTCACTTCTCCCGACGGTGTGCGCCTGCCCACCTCACCTGTTAATATAGAGGTATGATAAAGCGAACCATCGGGTCCAAATGTCAAATCATCGGGTCCTTCAATTCCCTCGGCAGGACCATATTTTTTGATAATTTCACCTGTCTCGGTATTCACTACCCCAATTTTTCGCCCCGTTACCGAAGCTACATTTAAATGGTCTTTATCATCAAAAAACACGCCATTAGCCCCTTCAAAATAAGTGCCTTTAAGAAATGGCGTAGTCGTTTTTTCTGTTGCAGCAGTGGTAGTTATTTCGTCAGTTGCTGCTGATTTAGGCGTTTCTTTACATGCGGATAAGAAGAGGAAGATTAGGCAAAAGCCCAGTGAATAAAGGAAATGATTTTTCATTTTTTCGTTTTGTTATTTCATCAAATAAAATAGTATAAATATAGTAGAGCTTATTCTAAAAAAAATCGTAGGGAGAGTGCTTCCAGAACTCTAAGTTCTGGAAGCACTAAACCTTTTAGAATAAAGCCTTTATTTGGTGAAAATAACTAAATTCATTTAAAATTTGGTGTTAGAATTAATAATCTTTAAAAGATTATAATAAACGAGGATGGCGCCTTGCACCAACAATCACTTCAAACGCTCTAAGTTTTTTGGCTCTATGGTGAAAAGTGTGGGTTGTCGTTTATTTGATAATTATTTTTTATTGGAAAAATGGTTGAGCCATTAAAAGCAAGAGATACTTTAAAAGTATCGCTTGCTAAGAAGCCCCTAGCAGGCGATACTTTTAGAGTATCTCCTGCTTTTGCCCTAAAAAACAATTAAGCTGTACGGAGTAAAGAGAGCGAGATTAATGCCATCCATTTTCTATCCAATTAAACTTTACTGGGTGATAGGTGCCAACTTCTATAGAAGGAGAGGTCGTATTACAGCTTGTCAACAATAGGAATGGGATAATTATACAATATTTGGTCATTTTTGAGTTTTTAGCCATTCAAAAAAATCAGTTGCTAATTATTCTGTCATCATCCATTGGAGTAAATTTTCTACTTCGGCTATCGCCCAACTGTGTGGATGTCTTTGCCCATTGGCTCGATAGCCTCGATTTTTAGTAGGGATGTATTCTACTTGATTACCGAATTTTTTTATTAACTCATTTGAAAGATGTTTTATAAAATAAGCATTCATATCTTCCCATTCATTTTGCCGATTTTTTTGCCACCACTCAATATCTGGCTCTGTGTATAATCGAATTTTTAGTTGGTCTAAATGGGCTACATTTGTTAAATTATTTGTTTTTTTGGTGTAAATGGAAGCCATTTCATAATTATCTAGGCTATCTGCAGGAAGTCCAAAACTAGTTTCAAAGCGTTGAACAGTCTTAGTACTTTCCTGCATAGAAATAGGAGAAAAATCACGCTGAATATTCCGCTGTGAAATTTCATAAAGTCCTAGTAAATCAACAGGAGAATCTATAGTAAACACGCCTTTAGGTTGAATAAGATTGTCTGTTTCTGCTAAATGATTGGCTAATAATAAACTGATATTACCACCGCTTGAAAAACCACCGATATAAATATTGTTTTCGCCCAAATTATGAGTAGTTATCAATTGATTAAAGGTTGTAGCTAATCGAAATTTTTCTTGCGTATCTAACCAAAGCCGTTGATTAAATTTCATTAAGACGAGAGCTATTCCTTTTATTAAAGCAGGTTGAACTATCTGAAATTCTTGTTTTATCCTAGCTGGATTTTCTGAATAGCCAGGAAATAAGATTAAAGTTCCCTTTTGTGGACCTATTGGTAGGATTAATTCATACATTTCGGTATCAATTACCTCAAAGGAGGAGGTAACCAATTTGTTGGGATTATAAGTTGGAACTTCTTTGATTTTATTATAGCAGGCAGTAAAGGTTATAAGAAATGTTAAAAAGAAAGTTTGTTTAATCATTTTTGAGTTTTTAACCAGTTGAAAAAATCAGTTGCCACCGTATCAAAATTATAATCTTCATAATTGATACTTCCATCTTCGTTAAAGCCAAAAAAATTATGTTCCCATCCGAAATAAGATTTAAAATGGAAATTTGTAAATCCTTTACTAATAGTTTGAAGTCGCAAATTATCCATTAATAAAACGGATTGATCTTTAGTACCATAGCCAAAGAAAACAGGCAATTTTACTTTATGCAAATATTTTCGATAAGGGAAGGAAAAAGAGGCAGTTGCTTTATCGCTATCCTTTAAAGAACAATCATCGGAGTATGCACCTTTATGATTGACTAAACTTTTCCAATATTCAAAGAATTCTTCTGTTTGTTGATAATCGGCTTTTGTTTCTTCGTTAGATCGTTCATGAGTGATAATTGACATAATTCTACCTTCTAGCCCAGCGTTGAGTAAAATAAGATGAGTCATTTTAGCTTTTTCAATCGCCATTTTTAGCGCAACTTGTACCCCTTCCGAATGCCCCGCAACGACAATTTTACTTTTATCTACCCAATCTTGTTTTGCTAAAAATTTAAGGACTGCTTTATTGCGTTTGACATAATAATCTAAGTGATTATTTTTGCAATAATCTCTGGCAAATAGCCCTGTTGTGGGATCTTTATAAATGCCCAGAGGTTTTTCTAAATCTTCTTCCTTTAGTATTAACGGCACACCAGGTTTGCCTATCATTACAAAATGATAATCTTCTATAACCGGATTCATGTTAAATGGAAAAACACTATACTTGTCTCCTTTTTCATTATACCTCAATAAGGGTTGTGGCAAAGAACCTTGTACAAATAAAAAAAGTGGTTTTTTCCAAGTGGTATAATCTTCACTTACATTATAAAGGACAATGTTTAAATCTTCACCTTCAAAAGTGAATGGGATTTGGGTCAAGCCCCACTCTTCTGGAACTGGTTTTTGGCTAAATAATAAAAAAGGAAATAGTAGTAAGAGAAAGATTGATTTCATATATATTTTTCACCAAAAATAGTCGAAGCAAGAAGCGAATTCAAATTTAAAAACCCCAATAACCTATTATTAACCCGTGATAAGTTTTCATTAAATAAAAAAAATCCATTGCTAAGGGGTTTCGCAAAAAAATAACTCCTATGCATCGGAGCAGGCTCTACGCAGACAAGTTAGGAGGATAGGTCCCACGGATTTAGTGGATTAGACGGATTCCCACGGATTTTTTTATCTTGTATTATTTTTGCGTAGTTTATTTTTTCATTTTCCCTAAAATCATCCGTTGCTAAAATACTAAGCAAAGCTTAGCCTACAAAAAAATCCGTGTGGAAATCAAAATCCGTGTGGAAATCAAAATCCGTGTGGAAATCAAAATCCGTGTGGAAACCAAAATCCGTGTGGAAACCAAATCCGTGTGGAAATCAAAATCCGTGTGGAAACCAAAATCCGTGTGGAAATCAA
>CAYMSC010000051.1:0-20883 GCA_964392805.1 uncultured Saprospiraceae bacterium | reverse complement strand
AACTTTTCTCAGTCGTTTACATATTATAAAAACGACTTTTCGTTCGCCCTATTTACAGATTATAAATTACTAACAATCAACATCTTATACTCAATATATTTAAAGACCCCAGATTTAGTTAATCGAGAGAACTAAATACCTTCAAAAGAGAATCTATTTAAAGACCTTTTTTACTCTGCAAGTCAGAGTGACAGTAATTCTATGTAATTAGTATAACTCATAAAATTCACAAAAATGGTAAGGTTTACACTTTTGATTTTTCTATTTCTTGCATCGCCTAACTTCTCTTTCACGCAAACATGGGTGTTAAATAATGCAGAAAATAGTTCCATTGAAACAAAAGAGGTCGAGACAGACAAGGTATCCCCTTTTCAAGAAAAGGAATTAATAGAATTATCCTTTAAAGAAAAAGTAGACTACTATCATGAGCTCAAAGATCAGTGCAAAACAGCTAGCTGTTCTGAGGAACCATGGTTCTTTAAACAATTAAAGGTTCTAAAAAAAGATATTTTAGCAGATGCGAAAAAATCAGCGGGTATTGTAGATAATCAATTGGCCACCAGTAGGATGATGATGGACCCAATAACTCCATGTCCTGAAATGCAAGTCATTGAATTATTTGATATTCCCGGCTTTGCCAGAACAGATGAATTGGTTATATGTGGTGCACCTGATACGCTAGCATTCCTTATTTTCATAGAAGAAGCAGGGAACATTTCAGGTACGCAGATGAGTGTCACTTTCTTACCAGGGATGCAATATGCAGGTTTCGAATTAACCCATTATGGCAGTGCTACTATTTCTAATTTAGACCCTAGTCCAGACAGGCCTAAATTTCTGTTGGAAGGAATTACAGAAGGTGTTTATATTGGTTATATTGGAGTAGAGGCAACATGTGATGCTAATATCAATGCCTTTGAGTATGAAGTAAATTTAGATTTTGATTTTATTTATGAAGACACTTTAGGAAATTTTCAACGATGCCGACAAGCTGTCACACCTATTCGTACTTATAATTCGGTTATTAAAGAACCTGTTATCAATTTTAGAAGTGCGCCCAATACAACGATTAGCAATTTAGGTACAGAATTTTGTACGAATATTCAAATTTCTCAAGATGGAATTGATGCATATTTAACCGAATTTGAATTTTCTATCTGCAATGTAGATTTTACCAATGAAATACAATTAAATAGTATTAGTGCAGGCGGCGTTTCTATCCCATACACTTATAATGTGGCGGATTCAACGGTAAAAGCAACAATATCAAATCAAGCCTTTTTTGGCAATGCCAGTGCTAATCCCGCTGATTCACTCTTCAATGAAGATGAAATAATATCTATTCGGGTTTGTATGCAAACGGATGAATGTCCAGATATTAATACCCAATTCATAACTTATAAAGGGGCCTATTATTGTCACGGCGATACCTGCCAAGTTATTTCTGATAATAGTGAAATAAGAATTAGACCAACCGATAGACCTATCCCAGTAGCCACTTCTCAATTAATCCAACAACCAGGAATTTGTGGAGATGCTGCAATTATGGAAATGACCTTACAAAGTAGTGTAGCTGATTCGGCAGGAGGTATTTTTACGGACTTAACCTTTGGATTTGAAACATGTGAGACTTCTTCTTTAGATATCAATAAAGTAACGATTGGAGGGGCTGAAATTGGTCCAGAAAATTATGAATGGATTAACGGGGATATAAATATTGATTTAACTACTTTAACAACAGACCCTGACGGCATAGGCAATGGTATTACTGATGCAGACGGGGATGGATTTTATGACGATTTGCCCGGAGGAAGAATGATAACCGTTCAAGTAGAGTTAGATTATATGTGTGCTTTACCAGCCGACCCAGGTTCTATAGCCTGTAGTAGTATAGATTGTTCTTTTGGTCAATTTTATGTGCGGGCCAGAAGAGATTGTGGGCAATCTTTTACCTATGAGCCACCAGTAGAAGATTTTAGTATTACAAATGGAGCAACCTATGTCAATTTAGGACAACAAGATTTTGTTAGTAATTCTTATTACGCCTACAACTTTGGTGGGACTAGAAATAGTGGTAACACCTGCTCCACAACAATTCCTCCGTCCGTAAAAACCGTTGAATTTTGTTATGTCTATGAGCGAGAAAATGTACAACCTTGCCCAGAAGAAAATACGACTAATAGATTACAAGTACTATTTGACGGAAGTCCAATTTTAGTACAAGATATAACGTTTGTTCCCAATTCAGGAACGCTTTCCATCAATGGCGTCACCACTCAATCTAATGTCAATGGAACTTTTAGCAATCTTGCCATTGACCAAAGACTATTAACCTTACCTATTGGTGCTTTAAATGTAGGCGATACTGTTTGTTATACTTACCAGTTAGAGGCAGACACAGCAATGTGTGTTCCTCCAGTATATATGAATGGAACACATCAGGTAATTGAAACCTGTATGAAAGACGGTTGTATTTGTGAAACGGTAAAAGCCTGTGATGCGGCACTCTTTAGAAGTGACCCGTCTAATTGTGGCTGTGTTTGTGATATAGCAAGTGGTGCTTCCGTACAGCGATGGAATTTAGGGTATACCGATTCTACGATGACTGAAAAAGTAGCAATTGAAGATGTACCAATTGAAGACCGTACTCGATTTTTACCATGTGATACCATGTATTATGAAGGATGGATGACTTTTAATACTCCGCAATCAGTCGGAGAACTCTATCAATGGTATTTTTTAGCTAACATTACCAATCTTGGAAACAATGGCTGGGGCGGAAATGATGACACAGAATTGATGATTGATGCTAGTGGTACGGAATTATTAGGATTAGATTTTGTCAAACAAGGAAGTGCAGCTAGGCAAGACATAGATATCAGTAGTTTTGCGGATTGTTTAGATGACCCCACAACTAGTGGAGCAACTGGATTCTTTGCTTATGCAGGAAAAACACCGTGGAGTGATGTCACTTACAATACCCCAATGTGTAATAGTGGATATGAATATCATGATGGCAATTTATTTGGTGTATATTTTAGAAATTTCAACAAACTAGAGGATTGTAGAGAAACAGAGACCGCTAGTTGGGAAGAAGTAGATTGTTTAGACGCCATAAAAGATGCTTTTAATATTGAAATAGGAGATACAATTTATATGCGTTGGTTATTACCACTGACCAAAAATGTAAAAGCGGCAGCCAACGATATTGTTAATCCTGATTTTACTTATAGAGACCCACAAATTATCAATGTAGCCTCTGGTCACTTTTTAGACGAATTTGATTCAGATTGCTTGATAGGTTTAGGTAACTGTAGAGAAAACACACCTTTTACTACCTTTTGTCCAGAAGGCATTACTGCTACAACCGAAGTAGAATTAGATGATTGTGGCGGACAAGTAGCACATAATTTTAGTGTCGTTACACCTACCCCTATCAATTGGTTTACCAAAGAATATCGACCCTTTTTCACAATGGAAGATATTGTGGTCCCCATGTATTCTCCACTGATTTATTGTGGCAATGCTAAACTGGTCACCAAAGGCGGAGTCGAATATCCTTTAAACGTACAGTCTTTAACAAATCATACCTGTGCCACCGTCAATGGAAATGAATATTGTACAGTATCCGGAGGTAGTAAAGGGACGATTACCTTTAATCCAGAAACGGATGGTTTCCCAGGACTTGGTGTAGGCTTAGGAGGCTTTCAGGATGAATTTAAAATTGTCTATGATTTATGTAAAATATGCCCTTCCGAGTCGCCTGATTTCTCTAATTATGAAATGCTGTATGATTATAGGACTTGTGAAACCTTAAATGAAAATTGTTTCAGATGTAATCAGTCAACTACTAATACCAGTAATGAATTATTTAATATCTGTGGGTTAAATGGAGAAACTGCTGTCGATAGAGGGGCAAGTTATTACGATGTCCTTGACTTAGACACCCTATTCCGTTGGGATGATGTAGTAGCAGGAGATGTCTTAACAACCGATGTAAGTAATGGGTTTCCTGCATTAACTCAAACGCAAGACCAAAATTTATTAGCAAGTACCACCCCTGGCGTAAGTGAAGAACTAAACACCATAACCATCTGTGCAGATGGTTTGGATTTAAGTTTAGAAACTCATAGAGGCATGTTAGCAAGTGTTACCTTGACCAATAGTCTTCAATTTGTAGGTGGCTATGATAGTGCGATGACTCCACTTGATTTTGATACCGTATCTGCCACTGGTGCTACTACTACCTATGCTATCTATTTAGACACTTTAGCAGCGGGTCAATGTGTAGATTTTAAAATTGGTACTCGATTATTATTCTGTCCTGTTCCTCCTGACGTCCCACAAGTATGTGTGACTACAACTTCTGGATGCATGGATAGAGAAATAATGGCTGCGCTGGCAGGAGAAACACAAGCTTGTAATAGCATAGAAACCTGTTATGAATATGTATTCGAAGAAGCAGGAATTCAAGCTGATTTCTTAACCCCTATCGAGGGAGAGACTTATGCCTTATGTGATACCATTCCTTTAGCCGTTTTAGTAAAAAATGTAAAAACAACTACGGTAACTGATATCGTTATGGATATTGACCTGCCCTTAGTGGGAATGGAAGTAATATCCGGAAGTTTCGAGGCCTCCTATCCGAATAGTGGGAATTTTGCCTTACCATTTTATTCAATCGATGACCCCGCCATCAATGGTAACAATCTATTATATACCGAAGATAATGACTTTAGTAATGCCATTCACAGCAATGGATTGCCAGGCGTAACCAGTTTAAATGACAGTAATTATGTAGTCGTTCGATTTATGGTAGAAACTAAATGTGATGAATTTATCTCTGGGTCTCAAGCTTCCTTTGAAGCCTATGCCACCGACCCTTGTAGTCCAGCACATTTAGCTTCAGGCTTAGTGACTAGTAATCAACTGATTATCGACAATGCCGACCCAGCGGATTATGGACAGGTCCTAATCACAGCTAAACCTTCTGAAGCATTTTGTGGACAAGGAACACCAACCTTTAGAATAACCGGACAGAATATATCTGAACAACCACTGGGCGATAGTGTCCTTATGTGTATAACCCTTCCAGAAGAAATTAATTATCAAACGGGGTCTATGCGTTATATCATTCCTACTAGTTTAAGTGTAGGAACAGAAACCCTTGATACGATAAATGGGCAAACCCAAGTTTGCTTCCAAGGATATGAAAACATGCCAGTCGGAGGGGCTTTTACTTTGAATTTCGAAGCAGACTTTGCTACAGATGCGGAATGTGGAGATTACGATATACAAGTAGATTTAAAAAATCTTGTAGTAGATGAGTCTTGTACAGATGGAGGGGTATGTGATGTTTTTGTACAATCCTCTATCAATCCTACTTTTACCATGACCTTAAAAGGGCCATTGGAAACGGTTGATTTAAATCTGTATAGACAATGTACCGAATCTGCCGACCCAGTAACCATTTGTTATGAGGTCACTCTAAGAAATCCTGGGCCAAATTATAATGGGACGGTGACGGTTAATATGCACGATGATATTCAAGACAATCAAATCTTAGATTTTTATGACCCAATTTTAGGTGGGGATACGCACACAGGTATTGTAGTAGCGAATGGTGATTCTATTGTGTTAACTGGCTGTTTTGAGGTAACAGAAATAAATGCCTGCCCAATCATTCTAGATGTCGTTTATGACAATGATTGTGCCTGTAACCATTTGGCAACGCCTTATGCAAGTGTAGAACCAGAATTCACCGCTACCCTACCTCCAACCACCGTACTTTGTCCCGGTCAAGAATTAGGCTTAGAAATTTGTGGAGACAATACCTTAACTTTCAGTCCTGCCAGTAATGTCAATACTAGAAACGTAGGCGATAGCTTATATATCAGTGTAGTCGATAATTCTATTGTTACCCAAATGTATTTTTCTGGAGGAATTGGGGAATGTACCTATGATGAAATTCGGTTCATTCGAGGAGCAGAACCATTTGATATTGGAGTGAGCGACTCTTTGACTTGTCAAGACCAACCAACCACATTAGAATTAACCATTCCGATAGAATATGAAGATTATGTGGATATTCGATGGTCTCCAAGCACTTTCCTAGATGACCCAACTCGGGCAGACCCGCTCTTTGAATCTCCTACGCCTGGGCTTTACAAATATGAAGTGTCTTTAGAATTTAATGGTGGTTGTGTTAGAAAAGACAGTGTTTGTATTGATGTAAAACCAATTACTGAAATTAAAGTAACAGGTAATCCAACAATTTGCTATCCTTTCGAGACGAATACATTTACCGCAACAGCAGGATACGATTATTACGAATGGTATTTATTAAATGGTGGCTTTGAGATTATCAAAGCATCAACACCAACCGAGGTCTGGACCGGACCAACAGAACCAGGGAACTACTTAGTAAAAGGATTTAGAAGTACTGACCTTTGTCCGAGTCGTTCGGATACAATTACCATTACGCAGGCAGACTGTATTGATTTAGAAGTTGAAAAGACCATTTGTGAAATAGATGACACCCCTAACATTAATGATACCATTAGCTATCAAATTGTAATTTGTAACCGATATGATGCCGATAGTTTATTAACGCACGATGCCGATATGGTTTCGCTCATGGATAGCCTACCGCCTAACGTAATGTACATTAGCCATACGGTTTCCCAAGGTGCTTATACACCTGGAGGTGGGGGGGATTGGCAAATAAAATCAATGCCAGCAGGGACTTGTGATACCTTAAAAATTAGGGCAAAATTGATTGATTATGGTAAAATTAAAAATAGTGCTCAAGTAAGCGACGCAGATAAAGAAGATATAGATTCTACCCCAGATAATGATGATGGTGACCAAAGCGAGGATGATGAATCCATGGCGATGTTTACCTTAGAAGCGTTTGACTTGGCTTTAAAGAAAGTAATTGACCCTAGCACATCCTTCCCATTAATGATGGTTGGAGATACTATTCCATATTGTATTATAATTGAAAATCAGGGAGGCGTAAATGCTTATAATATTAGTATAGTTGATAATCCACCTGCTATTCTAACCATTATTGACCCCAATTGGACCCAAGTAGGGGCTGCATGGGAATATCATGTAATAGATAGTTTATTAGTTGGAGAAACAGATACCATCAAATTCCAATCTATTTTAAACAGTGTCCCAATGGATACTTTTGCCATCAACTATGCGGAAATTTTAGATGCAGAAGATGACGAGGGCGACCATCCAGAGGACAGCGATTCGGATGGAGACAGTAACCCGACCAATGACCCGATAGAAGATAATGTGACAGACAATACCAATGGGGACGAAGATGACCATGACCCCGCTATTATTTATATCGAAGTAGTGGATTTAGCTTTGAAAAAGGAAACAAGCATCACTACGCCAGTCAAAGTAGGAGATGATATTCCTTATACGATTACTATTTATAATCAAGGAAATATCCCGAGTACCAATATCAAACTGACGGATTACATTCCAGACGGAATGGAATTAAATACAGCGCTTTCACCAGGTTGGGTAGACATGGATAGTGTAGCTATGATAACGCTAATGGATACGATTGGATTTATGGATTCTATTATAGTTCCTGTAACCATGACCGTATTACCCAATAATACCAACCCTTTAGATTTAATAAATGTAGCGGAAATTTCTGCTTGGCAAGATACGATGGGTTTTGATATTACCAATTTGGACCAAGATAGCGATGGAGATTCGGACCCAAATAATGATGGCGTGCCAGCTCCAGGAGACCCAGATGACAATAATATCAATGGCAATGCAGATGAAGGACAAGACGAAGATGATAGTGACCCTGCTGGATTACAGGTTTTTGATTTAGCCTTGAAAAAGACAATCCCGATAACTATCGGGACAACAGGGCCATTTAGATATGGCGATACGGTTACTTTTGATTTCACTGTTTATAATCAAGGAAATATCGCTAGTACCAATATTGAGATTACCGAATTTACACCTTGTGGCTATATCTTTGATATGGGCATCAATAGTGGATGGGCGCCAGGTACCGGTAACAAGGTAACCACTACAATTACAGATACTTTACAAAGTGGAGACTCTTCAATTGTTTCCATTAACTTAATTGTACAAGCCTGTACGGATGTCGATGCGTGGAAAAACACGGGTGAAATTAGTGCAAGTGAAGACGATATGGGCAATGACACCTCTGATGATGATGCAGATAGTAATACCGATGATGACCCAACGAATGATGGGGATATGGAAGACAATGCTGTTGACGGAGAAAATGGAGATGAAGATGATAGTGATTTTGAAGTCATCCAAATATTTGATTTAGCTTTAATTAAAACAATCCCGATAGCTATCGGGACTGCCCCATCCTACACTTACGGCAGTCAAATAACTTTTGATTTAACAATTTATAATCAAGGGAATGTTCCAAGTACTAATATTCTCGTTTCCGATTCTATCCCAAGTGGATTCATCTACGACCCACTCAATAATTTTGGTTGGTTAGGAACAGCACCTGTAGTTGGCTATTTAATTACCGACACCTTATTGGCAGGCGATTCCATCACGATTAGTATTCAGTTAGAATTAACCAATACTAGTGGAAGCCCAGACCATTATACCAACCTATCAGAGATTAGTGTAGCACAAGATACCATGGGCATGAACGGCGCTGATGCCGATAGTGATCCTGATATTAATTTCACAGATGATGAAGGTGGTGAACCAAATGGACCAACCGATGACCAAACTAATGGAAATGGTACAGATGATGAAGATGACCATGACCCTGCTATAGTTGAAGTCTTCGATTTAGCCTTGAAGAAAACAATCCCGATAACTATCGGGACAACAGGGCCATTTAGATATGGCGATACCATTACTTTTGATTTTACGGTATACAATCAAGGTAATATTCCAAGTACCAATATAGAAATTACCGAATTTACACCTTGTGGCTATCTATTTGATGCGACTATAAATAACGGATGGGCAGGTACCGCTACAATGGCGACTACCACCATAATGGATACCTTACAAGGAGGCGATTCGTCTATTGTTTCTATCAATTTGATTGTCCAATCTTGTGGTAGTATGGACGCATGGAAGAACACAGGAGAAATCTCTGCTTCCGAAGATGATGAAGGCAATGACACCTCTGATGAAGACATTGATTCCGAGACGGATGATGACCCGACCAACGACGGGGATATGGAAGACAATGCTACAGACAATGAAAATGGAGATGAAGATGATTCTGATTTTGAAGTCATTGAAATATTTGACCTTGCCCAAATTAAGCAAGTAGCAACACCAGGTCCTTATGTATATGGAGACACCATCAAATATGAGATTATTGTTATCAATCAAGGAAGTGTACCGGCTAACAATATTACCATCTATGACTATATTCCTAGTGGATTAATTTTTGACCCTAGTTTGAATTTTGATTGGTCAGGTACCGCTCCAACAGTTAATACACTTATAGAAACTGTTTTAGCCCCAGGTGCTTCTACTACTTTAGAAATTTATTTAGTGTTAGTAGAAAATGGTAGTACTGCTGAAAGTTATACCAACTATAGTGAAATAGGTAGTAGTGAAGATGACGACGGGAATGACACGAGTGGTTCAGATGCAGATAGTACCCCCGATAATGAGGAGGACAATGATGCAGGAGGAGAACCAGACGGCCCAACCGATGACCAAACAGATGGTGATGGCATGGACGATGAGGATGACCATGACCCTGCCATTATCGAAGTATTTGATTTAGCCTTGAAGAAAACGACTATGGAAATGGGGCCATTTAATTATGGCGATACCATTACTTTTGATTTTACTGTTTTCAATCAAGGAAATGTACCAAGTACTAATATTGAGGTAACAGAGAATATGCCTTGCGGTTTTGCTTTTGCACCTGCTATTAATACTGCTTGGACTAGTACTTCGGATTCTACTGCTACCACTATCATTACCGACACTTTACAAGGAGGGGACTCTGCTATCGTGTCTGTTAATTTCATTATTGAGCCTTGTTACGAGGCAGTCGATAACGCATGGAAAAATACAGGAGAAATCTCTGGTGCAGAAGATGATGAAGGCAATGATACATCAGATGATGACATTGATTCTGAGACAGATGATGACCCATCAAACGATGGCGATATGGAAGACAACGCCACCGATAATGAAAATGGCGATGAAGATGATTCTGATTTTGAATTAATTGACATCTTTGATTTAGCCCAAATTAAACAAGTAGTTACACCAGGTCCCTATGCTGTGGGACAAGTAATAGAATACAAAATAACAGTAGTAAACCAAGGAAATGTTAATGCCAATAATATTGTAGTTACCGATAGTTTACCCGCAGGATTAAGCTTCATCCCTGGAGATAATCCGCTTTGGACAGACATTGGTTCGTCCAAACACGAATACACCATTACCACCGTCTTAGAACATTCGGATACTTTCTGTATTCCATTATTTGTAAAAATAGAAGCAACTACAGGAGGAGATGAAAATTATACCAATGTCAGTGAAATCACAGAAAGTGAAGATGACATGGGGAATGACACAACTGATGATGATATAGACGATGACGATGGAGAACCAGATGACAATCAAAATGAAGAGGACGATTCCTATGAAGATGGGGATGATGATAGAGATAAAGCAGTAATTGATGTGTGCTTTGCAGTAGAAGGAATTTTAGTAATCGATGCAGAATGTGGAGAAGACAATGGGTCTATCACTATAGATTTAATTGGAAGCGACACTATTGGTGTAGATTATGTTTGGAGTGATGGAATTAGCACAACCAATACTGCTAATAATTTAAGCCCAGGTGTTTATACGGTCACGTTATCCAATGGGGTAGAAAGTTGTAATGATACCCTTGAGATAATCGTTGGCAATGTAGACGGACCTAATTTAGTCATAGACACTTTACAAGCTGCCATTTGTACCAATGAAAATGGTAGTGCCACTGTAAACTGGTCCAATGGGACGGCTCCATACACTGTTTCAATAAATAATGGAACACCAATTAATACAGGAGCCAACACCTTTACTTTCAATGACTTAGCAGCAGGTATGCACACTATCGAAGTAGTAGATGCCAATGGCTGCATAGGCATTCTTTCCATTACTATCGAAAAAGAAGATGGCTTAGAACTCACCACCACAGGCATTACAAATGCTACTTGTGGAGCAGCCAATGGAACTGCAACTATAAATGTGAATCCAGCTGGAACCTATACTTACACATGGGATGATGGAGGAAATAGTGCCAATAGAAATGATTTAGAAGCTGGCGTCTATAACGTCACCATAAGTGACGGAAGTAGTTGTGAAGGTGAAATTCAATTGATGATAAATGATGCGGGGGTAACTATGCCAACCGTTACGAAAATAGATATTAATTGTGCCAATACCTGTACAGGAAGTATAACGACTGTAAAAGCAGATGGTACTTGCATAGTCTTTAATAGTGATGACGAAAACGTTACGACCGCTGCTATAAATGGCGAATTATGTGCTGGTGAGTACATCGTTGAATATACTGATGTCAATGGCTGTATGACCTTTGAAGCAGTCATTATTACTGAACCTACGCCAATTGATGTTTTTGTGGAAGTTACACCAGTCACTTGTTCAGATGGACAAATTTGTGTAACGAATATAATTGGAGGTGCAAGTGATTATACCTACGCTTGGATAGGTTCTGGAATAGATGGATTAACGGATTCTTGTATAACCGTAACCCAAGCAGGCGTTTATACCCTCTTAGTCACAGATGGAGCTGGATGCGAAAAAGCGGTAGATATTCCAGTAATAGACGAAGGCTGTTGTTTTACTCCAGGTGGTATAGTAGTAATTGATGCCGCTTGTGGTGAGGACAATGGTTCAGCTACAGTAGACATAGAAAGTGGAGATGAATCTATCTTAACTTTCACTTGGAGTGATGGAGTTAGTACGACTAATACCGCTAATAATTTAAGTGCAGGCACTTATTCCGTTACTATAGAAAATGGAATGCCATCTTGTACGCAAATTCTGGAAGTGACAGTCGGAGATACAGATGGACCTAATTTAATGATAGATGTCATCAGTCCAGCCACTTGTCCAAACGATGAAGGAAGCGTTACCCTTAGTTGGGTAGATGGAACGACTCCTTATGCCGTTTCCATTGATGGCGACACCCCAATAAATACCGGTGGTACTACTCAAACTTTCAATAATCTTACAGCAGGCTCCTACACTATTGAAGTAGTTGATGCAAATGGTTGTAAAGGTCTTTTAGCTATCACCATTGAAAATGAAGGTGGACTTGAGGTAGCGGTTGATAGTTCAACTGATGCAGATTGTGGAGTAGCCAATGGTTCAGCGACCATTAGTGTTACCCCAGCAGGCACCTATACTTATACTTGGAGTGATGCAGGAACAGGCGCTACTCGTACCAATTTAGCAAGTGGGGTTTATACCGTAACTGCATCTGATGTTAATGGTTGTACAGGAGCAGCAACAGTAACAATTAACGATAGTGGTGTAACTATGCCAATCCTTAGTGCTACTAATGTGAACTGTGCCAATGCTTGTGATGGTCGTATTATCTTCCCAGCAAGTACAGGAACATTTGCCATTATGGATGCAGACGGAATGGCTATCCCTCTAGGGTTAGCAAATGGTAATTTATGTGCTGGAGAATACCGAGTAAAATATACAAATGCTTCAGATTGTATGGCATTTGACACCATTGTCATTAGCCAACCAGAAGCAATAGATGTCTTTATAGAAATTACACCAGTCACTTGTACTGATGGAGAAATTTGTATTACCAATGTCTTAGGTGGTACAGGCATGTACACATATACTTGGTCAGGTACTGGTATCGATGGATTAACAGATTCTTGTGTGACTATTACTACAGCTGGTCTTTACACCTTAAATGTAATGGATAACAATGGCTGTGATAAAGAAGTACAATTAGTAGTAGCAGACGAAGGTTGTTGCTTCGAGCCAGAAGGCATCTTAGTAATTGATGCTGCTTGTGGTGAAGACAATGGGTCTGTAATAATTGATATTATCGGTGGAGATGAATCTACCTTAACTTATACTTGGTCTGACAATGTCAGCACCACTAATATGGCTAATAACTTAAGTGCTGGTATCTATTCTGTCACCATTGAAAATGGTATGGCAACATGTATGCAAGTACTTGAAATTCCTATTGGAAATGTAGATGCTCCTAATCTAGAGATTGAAAGCATTAATCCTGCTATTTGTCCAGAAGACGATGGGTCAGTTACTGTATCTTGGGAAAATGGAACAACTCCTTTTGCTATCTCTATTGATGGCGGGACTGCTACTAATACTGGAGCAAGTACATTTATTTTCTCTAACCTTGCAGCAGGCACTCACTCTATTAAAGTCGTAGATGCTGATGGTTGTGAAGATTTCTTAGCGATTACTATTGAAACGGATGGTGGCCTTGATGTAGCTGTTGATAGTTCAACTGATGCAGATTGTGGAACTTCTAATGGAACGGCTACTATTGCTGTCACTCCTGCTGGCACTTATACTTACAACTGGTCTGATGGTGGAACTGGAAATACTAGAAGTGATTTAGCAAGTGGTGTTTACACCGTATCTACTTCCGATGCAAATGGTTGTGAAGGAGAGGTTACTGTAGTTATTAATAATACTGGCGCTACGATGCCAAGCATCACTTCTACCAATGTTAATTGTATCAATGCTTGTGATGGAGCCATTATGGTCACTGCTGGTACTGGAACATTCACCATTACTGATGAAGACGGAGCTGAAATTACCCTTGCGCAAGCTGACGGAAGTCTTTGCGCAGGTCAGTACATTATCGAATATGTAGAAGCGGGTTGTAGCAATTTTGATACCGTCCAAATTACACAACCTGAAGCGATTGATGTCTTTATAGAAGTAACGCCAGTTACTTGTTCAGATGGAGAGATTTGTATCACCAATGTTCTTGGAGGCACAGGTGCATACACTTACACTTGGTCTGGCACAGGAATCGAAGGATTAACGGATTCTTGTGTTGCAATTACCGAAGGTGGGATTTATACCTTAAATGTAATGGATGAAAACGGCTGTAATAAATCAGTCGATATAAATATAGCAGACGAAGGCTGTTGTTTTGAACCCGAAGGGATAGTAGTAATTGATGCAGTATGTGGAGACAATACGGGTATGGCAACGGTAAACATTACAAGCGGAGATGCAGATATATTAACTTATACTTGGTCAGGAAACGTTAGTAACTCTAATGTAGCGTCGAATTTAAGTGCAGGTATCTACTCTGTGACCATTGAAAATGGGATGGCGGAATGTACACAAATACTAGAGATAGCAATAGGAAATACAGATGGACCAAACTTAAATATCGCAGCTATTCAACCTGCTACTTGTCCAAATGATGACGGTAGTGTAACCGTTAACTGGAATGGAGGAAAAGCACCTTATGAAGTATATTTAAATAATGCTATTAGTACCACTACTAATAGTAGTTCACATACTTTCTCAAATTTAGCTAGTGGGAACTATAGTATTGAATTAATCGACTCAATTGGTTGTAAAGAATTCCTAGCAGTAACTATTGAAACAGCTGGTGGATTAGATGTAAGTGTTGATAGTTCGACTGATGCAGACTGTGAGGCTTCCAACGGTGCAGCTATCATTAGCGTAACACCTGTCGGCACTTATACCTATACTTGGTCTGATGGCGGTACGGGAATTTCTCGTTCTGATTTATCAAGTGGTATTTACACCGTGACCGCTGCTGATGCTAATGGATGTAATGGAGAAACGACGATTATTATCAATAATACAGGAGTAACCATGCCAGCCATCAGCAAAATAGATGTTAGTTGTCACAATGCTTGCGATGGTAGTATGATCTTAGACAATAGCAATGGTACTTTCAAAATCACTGACGAGAAGGGCGATGAAATCACTTTAGCACAAACAAATGGTAATTTATGTGCGGGTGATTACTTTATTGAATTTACAGATATTAGTGGATGTCAATCTTATGATACCATTAATATTGACCAGCCTGAGGCCATAGATATATATTTAGAAGTAGCCCCAATAGTTTGTCGTCGAGGAAAAATATGTATAACGGAGGTAACTGGAGGAGATGAAAACTTCACTTACTTATGGTCAGGTACAGATGTAGAAGGATTTACAGATAGTTGTATCGTTGTAACTCAACCAGGATATTACACTTTGACCGTTAGTGATGGCAATGGTTGTGATAAGACCATAGAAGTTTATGTTGAGTTTATTGATTGTATAGTAGATTTAGCCCTTAAGAAAACGGCTACTGAATCTGGTCCATTTGTCTATGGAGATACCGTGACGTATAACTTTACGGTGTACAATCAAGGAAACTTCCCAGCCACCAATATTGATATTTTAGAACAAACACCTTGTGGCTTTAGTTTTGATGCTTCTATCAATCCAGCTTGGATAGCGGGTCCAAATGGTACTGCATCCACTCAAATTACCGATACCTTAGAAGCAGGTGATTCTAGTATTGTGGCCATTGACTTAATCCTACAATATTGTAGTACCCCAGGTGCTTATCACAATCAAGGAGAAATAACCCATACAGAAGATGAATTAGGGAATGATACAACGGAAGATGATGTAGATAGCAAGGCGGATGAAAACCCTGACAATGACGGGGATATGGAAGATAATGAAACAGAAAATGGCAATGGAGATGAAGACGATAGTGATTTTGAAGAAATTGACATCTTCGATTTAGCCTTAACTAAAAATCTAAAACAAGGACAAATCAACACGGTCTATGTTGGTAGTATTGTGGAATACGAATTAGCGATTCATAATCAAGGAAATGTAACGGCTTATGATATTGAAGTGACGGATTATGCCCCTGCAAGTTTATTATACGAAGCTATACAAAATACAACGGTTGATACTGGAAATGATTATGACTGGACGATGATAGGTGGAAACCCTACTTACGTAGCTATTGATTCCTTACAGCCATTTGAGACCACTTATTTGACCATTCGCTTAAGAGTTGACCCTAATTTCAGTGGAGGAGATTTAATTAATTATGCAGAAATTAGTCATGCTTCTATTGAAAAAGATGGTTCTAATACTAAAGACGCCGATTCTGATTCTGATGATAATAATGGTAATGATAATGGTGGAGATTATGGTACATCAAACGACAATAATATCGATGGAGATGGTACAATAGATGAAGATGACCACGATCCAGCAAAAATTACCACCATTGCAAATTATGCCGTAATTGTTGACCCTTGTAATTGTTTAGGTGGTGGATTGATTGGAGATAAAGTAGCAATCTATTCTACTAAACTTAATGAAAATTGGGCATTAACCGTTAATACTGGAATGTATAACACAAATTCTACTTCAAGTAATTTAGTTAGTATTCCACTTGGAACGACCGCAAATTATGTAGGAATAGTCGGTGGTTTACACCGATATGAATTGCCGTTAATCCATTTGGACGGAATAGGCTATAATGCTTCTTTCACCAATGGGATTAATACTTTATCTGTGGCTAATTTATGTAGTTGTCCAACTATTCCAACTACCCCAGACGGCACTCCTCCCCCACCAGATAGTATGATAGTGATACCTATGACTAAAACACCAGTCGAAAATACTTTAACTAGTTGTAATGGAATTCCTTATACTAGCTCAAGAGATGAGCACAAACAATATGTAGATACAGCAGCTTGTAGAATAGTGCAAACCATTTGTCCTACAGACCAATGGAAACAGATTAGTTTCAATTTTACTGAATTTGAATTAGCAGCAGGAGATACACTTTGCGTATTTGAAGGAAAGGATACAACCACCTTCCCTATTGCAAAATGGAGTGGCGTCGGTGTCAGTCAAACAGGAGGATGGATTTCTTCTCACTGTAGTCCTACTGTAAATCCAACAGGATGTTTAACCTTCCTATTCAAGACGAATGGAGATAATAATAAAGGTATTGGTTGGAAAGCCGAAGTGACTTGTGATGACAGAGGCGTTACTTTAAATGCCACCGACCAACATGCTAAACTAACTTGTGAAGAAACGTACAATGTATTCACTATCGAACCAGCTTCTGTAGCTGCTGATTGTGGAACTGTGGTGGATTCTCAGATAGTTCGGGTCTTTAATGCGCTTGGAGAATTGTGCAAGGATACTTGTTTAGCTGCTACCGATTCGTTCGATGAAACCTTTGGATTAGGAACTTACATAGTAGAATATAAATTAAAGAGTGATACCGTTAAACAAACAAGGTCTGTCTTGACGGTATCTGAAGCACCTTTAGTGTGTAACGATAAAGTAACCGTACCTCTAGGGTCAAATTGTAATATCTTCTTAACTCCGGATGACTTATTAGAAGGGCCTTGTGATACCATTACCGATTCGGTTTACTATGTTATCACCCTTAAAGGAATTGATAAAAATGGAAATGAAGCAATCCTCGCAACAGGTGGTGGACAAGGTGGTAACTATCCAGCCCTCACCAAAGAGATGATTGACCAATGTGGTGGAACAATTACTGCCGAAATTGAAAGACGATACTACGATGGATTAACGCTTACTTTCTGTAATAATGGTCCACAAGCAAGTAGTTGTGAGGTAGAAGTCGAGGTCATTGACCAAACGATTCCTTTCTTCTCTGGTATCTCGACGGACACCGATACTTTCAGATTATGTGGAGCAGATTTAACACCAGAAAATCTAGGCATTCCGACACCGACTGCTTTGGATAATTGTACCGATGCAAGCGTTGAATTTACTAGTGTGAATGTAGTTACAGATGGAGGCACTTGTGATACCACTAGAGCACAAATCATCTGGACGGCAACTGATGCTTGTGGCAATACCGCTACCGCTAGTCAAACAGTGGTTATCCTGCGTCCTCAAATTACAGATATTGTACTTGCTCCAAACACCGTCCTTAGTTGTGGCGAAGATGGCACGGAGGCAATAAATGATTTTGATAAAACAGGGGTACCTAGCATCCAAGTAGGTAAAGTCGTAAATGGTGTTTTAATACCAACAGATACGATTGCTTTAGATACCGCTGACTATGTTTGTGGATATATCTTACAGAAAACAGATGTCAATGTAGCTGCCGATTGCGGCATCAAAGTATTCCGTTCTTGGAACATCTTAGATTGGTGTGACCCTGCAAATGGACCACAACCTCTAGCTACGCAATTCATCGAATTAAGAGATACTTTAGCACCTACTTTTGTGGATAATACATTGCCGACTAAGATAATGGATTTACCACATGATGCTTGTACTTTAGATATTACCGAGCTGGATAATCCAGTTGCAACGGATAATTGCTCTGCGGCTGCTGTTCGAATGGATGCCGTCTTTAGAATTGAAAATGGGACGAATTGGCAAATTGAGGCAGAGGAATTAACTGCACTTGATTGTGATTCGTTCTTAGTCAGATGGGTCGCAGCAGATGCTTGTCATGAGCAGTTAAAGAATGATACGATTACCCAATTAATTTTAATTGAAGATAATACCGCACCGTCGGCTGCTTGTGTGGATAAAATCAATTTATCGCTTGGGCGAAATGATGCCAAGTTACATTACAGTGATATTGATGGAGGGTCTTACGATGTTTGTGGCATTGTGAAATACGAGGTCAGTAGAGATGAAGAAAACTGGGATTCTACTGTAATTTTCACTTGTGAAGATGCGCATATCGCAGCAACCGTTTACTTAAGAGTAACTGATGGAAAAGGAAACCAAAGTACTTGTTGGATGACCGTAAATGTAGAAGATAAGATTGCGCCAATTTGTAGTAATTTACCAAATATGACGGAAAATTGCGACGAATTACACCTATCAGATTTAGGAGAAAGTACAGATACCAATGACAATGGTTTATTAGACGATGAGTGGGTCGATATGACGGATGCGCAAATTGAGTTATTCAATGCAAAATATGGAAATCCTAATTGTTCGGATAACCTAACTTGCGGTACATTAATTGTTCAACAACAATATCAATTAGCGGCTAAAGAATGTGGTCGAGCTACCATTCAACGTCGATTCAGAGCCATTGACTGGGATGGTCAAGGTAGAACTTCTAACTGGACTACCCAAAACATTAATATCGAATCAACGGAAAATTGGTCGGTTACTTTACCTGTTGATTGGAAAGGGTCATGCGGAGACAACGTACCAAGTACTGACTTAAATATTGTCAATGGTTCGTGTGATTTAATCGCTTACGAAGTAGAAGAAAAAGTATTTACTATCACAGAAGATGCATGCTTAAAAGTAGTGAGAACATTCACTATCATCAACTGGTGTAATTATGAAGCAGGACAAACTGCCACTCAAATTACTAGAGCGGAAAATGAACATGGCATGGTAACAGAAAATAGAACGATCACCTCCGCTGAATTTGCAAATATAGGGAAGTTGGAATACATCCAAATCTTGAAAGTACAAGATGATACCGCTCCAGTTATTACCATTGGAAGTGTAGATAATTGTATTAAAAGTGAAGATTGTAAGGCAAATAAACGTTTTGCTGTTACTGCAAATGATTGTAATACTGCTGCTACTATTGACTTAGCTTATAATTGGACAATTAGTACCAATGGCACACCATTGGCTAATGGTGAAGGTTCGTTCTTTGAATTTGACGTTGCTCCTAAAGTTAACTATGAAGTCGAATGGACCGTAGCAGATAATTGTGGCAACATTGCTAAAGCAAGTGAAAATTATGAGTTCTTAGATTGTAAAAGACCTGCACCTTATTGTATCAATAGCGTAGCAGTAGAATTAATGCAAGGCGTTGGGATGATTCAAGTTTGGGCAAAAGACCTTGAAAGAGGTAGTGCGGATAACTGTACCCCAACTGATAGATTAGCCTTCAGAATCTGGCATGAGCGTTTAGGCGAAGCGCCAACTGATTTAGCAGGGGTGCAAGCACTTCCAGCAGTCATCACTTTTGATTGTGCGACTTTAGGTGAGCAAACTGTTAAATTATACGTTATTGATGAAGCAGGAAATTTTGATTACTGCATCACTTCTGTCATCGTACAAGACAATAGAAATGTTTGTGAAAACATAGTTGCGGAAGGAATGGCAGTCGTTAGTGGTACTATCATGGATTGGAAGCAACAAACGGTGGAAGAAGTAGCTGTAAATGCTATGGAAAACATAGAAATGATGACTCAAGCAGATGGTTTCTACAACTTCGAGTTGCCAATGAATAATCCTTACACCATTCAGCCTCAGAAAAATGAGCAACCATTAAATGGGGTGAGTACCTT
Source organism: uncultured Saprospiraceae bacterium (assembly GCA_964392805.1). Taxonomy (GTDB): domain Bacteria; phylum Bacteroidota; class Bacteroidia; order Chitinophagales; family Saprospiraceae; genus JAFMDF01. The sequence goes on along the minus strand of CAYMSC010000051.1, from coordinate 508 downwards.
TGATTTAGTCTTGATTTCTAAGCATATCTTAGGTATCAACGAGTTTGATAATCCATACCAAATGATTGCGGCCGATGCCAATAATTCAGGTAGCATCACAGCATTCGATATGGTTCAACTGCGACAATTGATTTTGAATATTAAAACGGAATTTACCAATAATGAAAGTTGGAGGTTTATAGATGCAGCGTATGAATTTACGACCGACCAACCATTAGCTGAAGATTTCCCAGAAGTGGTTCAGATTGCGAATCTAACGCAAGATATGGAAATGGACTTTGTTGCAGTGAAAGTTGGAGATGTCAATGGCAATGCTAGCACCAATAGTTTAGCTCAAGCCGAAGACAGAACAACCGCTAGTACTTTTGAAATCACCACAGAAGATAAAGTATTAAAAGTTGGTCAGACTTACACCGTCGAATTCAACACTACTCAGTTAACAGCCATTCAAGGCTATCAATTCACTTTAGACTATGACAACTTGAAATTGGAGAAATTGAATAGTGGA
>CAYMSC010000050.1:16997-20905 GCA_964392805.1 uncultured Saprospiraceae bacterium | reverse complement strand
GGATTAAGTTAGCTACGGATTTTTTATCAATTTTTAATCTGACGCTCTATCCTGGGGTATTCTTCTAAAAACAAACAATTTATACATAATCATAATTAACAATTGATTAGTAGGTCTATTTATGTCTTCAACAAACATAACTGATAATTCCCTATTTATCAATCATTTACAAGCAAGACATCTCTTTATCCTACACATAAAAGAACCTTATTATTTATCTTTTTGGAATCATTTTTGCATTCCTATAAATACACTATCAAATTACTCCCCTATTCCTATCCCTATTCCCCTTAAAACTTTAGAGAGAAATAATTAAATGGCAAAAAGATAAACAAAGTTTTCTTAGACTTTTGTTTTTGGTAAAGACACACAAAAAATACTAATGATAAATTCACATCCCCAAATTTATCCAAAATTACATCAAGGAATTCTTGCAAACAACTAATTAATTCTAATAATGAATTTCATAAAATTAGTTCTTTAGATTTCCATCCTATCATTCCTGTATTTTTTCTTTACTCATCTCAGAAAGTTCCTGTCTTAAATATTTTCGGCTAAAAGTATTATTGGTTAAGAATATATGTTTATTCCAGAGTTTGATTTCTGAAATTGACATTCTTCATAAGGTTTAGTTTTTTAATTAAATGCTATTGCTGTTCTTTCTGAAAAGAGAAAACAAGTAATAAACCGTAATTTTTTTTGAATCTAAATCGCCCACTCCCCCAATTTGGTCAATTGCTACTACCAAGCATTGTCCATAAAATCATTGTTTGTACAGATACGATTTGTGTCATTTTTTGTATAAAAAAGTACAAGCAGTTTTAATTACTAATGGTAAGGCTATTCATCTCATGAAAAAAAATGTTTTTGCACCCGTGCGAACAGTCATACTTATGTCTGTCGCTACTCTTCTTCTTGCTTTTTCTCAAAAAGACAACTTTTTTGAGCGGGTATTCACTTCCTTAAAAAGCAATCTACATCAACAAATCAAAACTGAGGCTTATTCTAGTAAGTATCATCAAACAACGGCTAAAGCATTGAGCTTTGACCCTGGCGCTACCTGTATAGGACTAGCGGCTAATGCTATTGGTGGTAATGTCTGGGAAGATTTCAATTTTGATGGAGCAAAAAGTTCTGAAACAACCATCTATGGTGTTGCAGGAATTGAGGTCACTATTTTTGGTGCAGCTAATACAGCCGTCGGCACACAATTAACAGATGCGGATGGCAATTATCTGTTTTCAAACTTGACAGAAGCATCTTATAGAGTAGAATTCACCATTCCAGACGGAATGAGTACTTTTACGAAAGGGACTTTGGCAGGTATAGATAGCCGAACCACCGTACAATTTGTTGCACCAGGCAACTGTGCAAATTTGGGCGTAGCCAATCCTGCTCAATTTTGTGATGACAATCCGTTGTTAATAACGCCATGTTATATAAGTGGAGAAGCATCTTTAGGCGGAAATTCAGCAATTGGAGATGTTTTAGTCAGTTATCCATTTGCAGCCAATGCCACAAAAGCAGACATTAATCAATTAGCTTTAAATAGAGATATTGGTAGCACTTGGGGGGTAGCTTATGCTCGAACTACAGAAGATGTATATGCTTCGGCTTTGTTGAAACGACATGCAAGTTTTGGTCCATTAGGCATTGGTGGTATTTACAGAGTAAATCATGCTGACCCTAATAATCCAGTTATAGAAAACTGGTTAGATCTAGCAGCAGCGGGTGTAAATGTAGGAGTAAATCCAAGAAATTATGATTTGCCAGCAGATTCACAAGTATCCAGCAATGATCCAGCGGCTTTTGATGCTGTCGGTAAATTGGGTTTAGGAGATATTGATATTTCAGAAGATGAAAAGACGCTCTATGTCATCAATCTTAATAATAATGGTTCTTTAGTAGCTATTGATATTGCTTCTAAAACCGTTACTCAAAACGTTGCAATTCCCAATCCAGGTTGTGGCGCATCTGATGATGTAAGACCTTGGGGAATAAGTGTTTATAAAGGTGATGTTTATGTAGGTTTAGTGTGTAGTGGACAGATAGCAGGTGGTGGAGACTTACAATTTTTTGTACAAAAATATGATGGCAATACTTTCACTACCATTTTAAATGAGCCTTTAGATTTTGATAAGGGATTTGTTCATTTAAGATATAATGAGCCAAATGCGCCAGAATTATGTTCCAATTGGGAGACTTGGGCAACTAATTTTGATGAAATTCATGCCGCTGGCTTATCAAGGTCAGGTCCAAGATGGTGTAGACCACAACCCATTCTATCGGATATTGAGTTTGATTTAGATGGCTCGATGGTAATTGCTTTCATGGATAGAGCAGGACATCAAACAGGTTATTTACAATCTACTACAGATAGCACAGACCCAACTGTGGGTAATGGCTATACTGGAGGAGATATTTTAAGAGCTTATAATAATGCAGGAACTTATATTTTAGAAAGCGGAGGACACACCCTTGACGGTGGAGGAGCTGGTCCTAATAATTTATTAGGTGCAGTTGGTGCAGATACGGTATTACAAGGACCCGGAGGTGGAGAATATTATAATGGGGATAGATTCAGCGATATCCACCAAGAGACTTCTTTGGGTGGGATGGTGCTTTCTCCTAGAACAAATAATGTGGCGTTAAACGTAATGGACCCTACTAATTTTTTCACAGGTGGAACGGTATGGTTAAATAATAGTACCGGGCAAACAGAAAGATTGTTTGAGTTATATGGTACTAATCCCAATATTTCATCTGAACCAAGTCTAGGTACTTTTGGAAAAGCTGCTGGTTTAGGAGATTTAGAATTATCTTGTGCTAGCGCACCATTAGAGATTGGAAATTATGTTTGGAATGATGAAAATGCGGATGGTATCCAAAATCCAAACGAAGTAGGAATAGATGGGCTTACGGTTGAATTAATAAAAAATGGGGTGAAAGTTGCGACCACTACCACGCAAAATGGTGGTCAGTATTATTTTACTGCGGACGGAGTTACTAATCAAGTTTGGGAAAACGCTGGAGATAAAGTTTTACCAGAAATGGAATACTGTATTCAAATTGCTTTAAGCGAAACAGCACTTAACCAAAGTGTTCCAACCTTAGCGAATGCAGATAATTCAGTAAACGGAGATACTAGAGACAGCGATGCGCAAGAAGTTGGAGGCTTTGCAAAAATTACGATGACAACAGGTACGGCAGGTACAACCGACCATACTAATGATTTTGGCTTCACTTCTAGCTTATGTTTGGGTGATTATGTTTGGCTAGATGCAAACGCCAACGGCATCCAAGATATTAATGAAAGTGGTATTGCAGGTTTAACAGTAGAATTAGTAAAAAATAGTGTAGTTGTAGCCATTACAACTACCAATAGTGCTGGACAATACTTCTTTACGCAGGATGGAGCAGCTGGCCAAATTTGGGTAACTGCTGGAGATAGAGTTTTAGCAAATATGGAATACTGTGTCAGAATTGATTTAGGTGCTGCTGCTTTAAGTGAAAATATCCTAACTGCAGTAGATGCGGACAATACTATTGGTGGCGATACTAGGGATAGCGATGCCAGAGAAGTAGATGGCTTTGCAAAAGTTATTGTAACAACTGGTCAAGCGGGTTCTTCTAATCACGATATTGATTTTGGATTTGTTACCGGTATTTGCATTGGAGATTATGTATGGTTGGACGCTAATGCAAATGGCATCCAAGAGGATACAGAAAATGGAATTGCAGGCTTAACAGTAGAATTAGTACAAAACGATATAGTTGTAGCCACTACTACTACCAATAATGATGGACAATATTTATTTACAGAAGATGGTGCAGCCGACCAAATTTGGGTAACTGCTGGAAACAGCGTTTTATCTGAAATAGAATATTGTGTTAGAATCGATTTAAGT
>CAYMSC010000050.1:2462-16897 GCA_964392805.1 uncultured Saprospiraceae bacterium | reverse complement strand
TGCTGGAAACAGCGTTTTATCTGAAATAGAATATTGTGTTAGAATCGATTTAAGTACAAATGCTTTAAGCGAAAATATCCTAACTACACCAGATGCAGATGATACTGCTGGTGGTGATACTAGAGATAGCGATGCTAAAGAAGTAGATGGCTTTGCGAAAGTTACTTTAACAACGGGTCAACCAGGTTCTTCTAATCACGATATTGATTTTGGATTTGTTACCGGTATTTGCATTGGAGATTATGTATGGTTGGACGCTAATGCAAATGGCATCCAAGAGGATACAGAAAATGGAATTGCAGGCTTAACAGTAGAATTAGTACAAAACGATATAGTTGTAGCCACTACTACTACCAATAATGATGGACAATATTTATTTACAGAAGATGGTGCAGCCGACCAAATTTGGGTAACTGCTGGAAACAGCGTTTTATCTGAAATAGAATATTGTGTTAGAATCGATTTAAGTGCGACTGCTCTAAGCGAAAATATTCTAACTGCACCAGATGCAGATGATACTGCTGATGGTGATACTAGAGATAGTGATGCCCAAGAAGTTGATGGCTTTGCGAAAGTTATTGTAACAACGGGTCAACCAGGCTCTTCTAATCACGATATTGATTTTGGATTTACTACGGGTTTGTGCATTGGAAATTATGTATGGTTAGATGCAAACGCAGACGGCATTCAAGATGCAGTGGAAAGTGGTATTGCTGGATTAACCATAGAATTATTGCAGAACGATATAGTTGTAGCCACTACCACTTCGAATAGTGCAGGGGAATATTTATTTACGCAGGATGGTGAAGGTGACCAAATTTGGGTAACTGCTGGAGATAGAGTTTTTGCGGATGCAGAATATTGTGTAAGAATATCCTTAACGGACGCTGCTTTAAAAGAAAATATTTTAACTGTAGCAGATGCAGATAATACTCCTGACGGTGATACTAAAGATAGCGACGCCCAAGAAGTAGATGGTTATGCTAAAATTACCTTAACAACAGGTAACGCAGGCTCTTCTAATCACGATATAGACTTTGGATTTACTACTGGATTATGTATTGGAGACTATGTCTGGTTAGACAAAAATGCAGATGGTATCCAAGATGATACAGAAAATGGCATTGCTGGCTTAACGATCGAATTATTACAAAATAATACAGTAATAGCAACTACCACTACTAACAATCAGGGAGAATATTTCTTCACTTCTGATATTGCGCCTACTCAAACTTGGGTAACACAAGGTAACAGAGTGGAAGCCAATATGGCGTATACTGTCCGAATCGCTACTAATCAAAGTAGTTTAGCGGAACATCAACTAACTAGTTTAGATGCTACGGATGATTTATTAGACAATGATGCCGTAATTGAAAGAGATTATGCCATTATCAATATAATTTCTGGAAGAGCAGGAAGCAATGACCACCAATATGATTTTGGATTCAAACCTACCCTATCTGTTGGAAATTTAGTATGGTTGGATAGTAATAATAATGGTATTGCAGAAGCTAATGAAGCAGGCATTGAAGGAGTCGAAATTATTCTTTATCAAGTTGGTAGTGACGGAACAAAAGGGACTGCAGATGATGTAGAGATTGATAAAACAGTAACAGATAGAGCTGGTAATTACCAATTCTCTGGTTTAGAAGAAGACATCTATTATATCAAAGTAAATGATGGTATTCCAGCTAATTTAGTAAGCGCAACTGGAACGGGAATAGATGGTTCAGGTGCTAGTACTTACGAGCCAGCAGTTGCTACTTCTACGGATATTGATAATGATGATAATGGTACACAGATGGGCACCATGGTCATGACCGATACTTTTACCTTAAAATCCTGTACCGAACCTATTACAGATGGGGACAATGATTCTAATACCAATTTATCAGTAGACATTGCTTTTATTCCATGTTTATCTATTGGTAATTTAGTATTTACGGATACGGATAATAATGGCAGCTTCGATGGCACAGAGCCTACTTTACAGGGCATCGAAGTACAATTATATAATGCAGGTGCAGACGGTGTAAAAGGAAATGATGACGAATTATTAGCAACTCGAATAACTAAAGCAGATGGTTTATATTTATTTGATGGTTTAAAACCGGGCAATTACTACGTCAAATTGAATAGTGGTATTCCTGCTAATATGGTCAGTTCAACTGGAAGTGGTGTTGCAAATGCAGATAGCCAAGGACCAAATGAACCAGCACCAAGTCCTGATAATAATGCGAGTGATAATGACGATAATGGTTCGCAAATGGGCAGTATGATTATGTCAGACCTATTTAATTTAGGTATAGGCACAGGGCCAACAAATGATGGTGATAATGACGCAAATACTAATCTAACGATAGATTTTGGTTTAATCGAATTAATGTCTCTTGGAAATTTAGTATGGAGTGATAATAATAATAATGGTTTAGTTGATGGCAGAGAAGCAGGTGTAGAAGGAGTAGAAGCCATTCTTTTCCAATTGGGTGCTGATGGCGAAAAAGCTACGGCTGATGATGTAGAAATTCAAAGAGATACTACAGACGCCAATGGAAATTATTTATTCACTCAATTACCAGCAGGTGAATATTATGTCAAATTAGCAGATGGCATTCCATTTGGTTTTGGTAGTTCTACTGGTGAAGGAGTTATGGAAGTAGACGGAGTTGGAGATTTTGAACCAGCACCAAGCCCAGATACAGACTTAGATAACGATGATAATGGAAATCAGATGGATAATATGATTATGAGTGATGTGGTCACGCTAGTCTTAAATTCAGAACCAATCAACGATGGGGATAAGAGCAATCAAAGTAATCTAACGGTTGATTTCGGTTTATTCCAATTATTACGTTTAGGAAATTTAGTTTGGGAAGATTTCAATAATGATGGGGATAGAGATGCCGATGAACCAGGTATAGAAGGCGTAGAAGCGATTCTTTTTCAAGTTGGTCCAGATGGCGAAAAAGCGACTGCCGATGATGTAGAAATTGCAAGAGATACGACCAACGCAAATGGAAATTATATTTTTATTCGTCTATTACCGGGTGAATATTATGTCAAATTAAATAGCGGAATTGATAATTTTAATAGTTCAACTGGTGAGGGTACATCCTTAGTATCAGGTGCAGGTAGTTTTGAAACTGCTCCAGACCCAGATAATGATGTAGATAATGAAGACAATGGTACCCAAATGGGTGCGATGGTGATGAGTGATTTAATCATGTTGGAATTCATGCAAGAACCTTCGTTTGAAGACAACTTCGTTAATTCTAATTTCACCTTAGACTTTGGTTTATTCCAACCATTAGCGCTTGGAAATTTAGTATGGAATGATTTAAATAATGATGGATTAGTATCTACGAACGAACCAGGATTTCCAGGTATCGAAGTAGTGCTATATAGTGTAGGTGCAGATGGTGTGAAAAGTACGGATGATGTTGAAATCAATCGTATGATTACAGATGCTAATGGAAATTATAACTTCACTAACTTGAAGCCAGGTGATTATTACGTTAAATTAAATGATATACCTACTCAATTTATTAGTTCAAACGGAGCAGGTCTTAGTCAAATAATTGGCAATGGCCCATCCGAGCCAGGATTTATAACGAATAGTGATATCAACGCTGATGATAATGGTACACAAATGGGTAGTATGGTGATGAGTGATATTGTTAGCCTAGCACTTTACAGTGAACCAACAAATGACGGTGATGCTGACCGAAAAACAAATCTAGCAGTAGATTTTGGTTTATTGAAGGTCAATGAAATAATAATCAATAATCCATGTACCTGTTTAAACAATGAATCAGGACCTAATACTGGAGATGGTCAGTTTGCCGAACAAATAACTATTCTCGCAGGTTCAAGAGCAGCAGATTGGACCGTATCAGCAGTAAATGGCGCACTTGACCAAAATAATGAACCGGTAATAATTGGTGCTTCAGCGACTGAAAATGGTTCAGAAGATGGGCGACACCGATTTACTTTTGATGTAAAACATGTTGATGGAATAGGATATTCTATTTCTTTCACTAATGGTACAGAGGTATTATCAGTAAGTAATGTTTGTAATTACGAGCCATCTTGTAGCTTCGTTATTCCTCCTTCTACTTGTACGGATTGTACGCCAGGGCTACCAGTAGCAGACCCTTGTTTAATGACCTTCATTATAGGAACAGATGGTACACCTAGAATAGATTCTTTAAATTGTTGTGATGACAAATCAACTTTTATTGATGATGGTACAGTAGATGGATTATATCAGGATAATGCAGTTAGAAATGAGTTATTCACCATTTGTCCACAAACACAATGGCAACAATTAACTTATAATTTTAGCGCATTTGATTTAGAGGCAGGAGATTCTTTAATTGTTTATGATGGAGATAATATAGCCTCACCATTACTAGGAAGGTTTGGTGGTACTGGTATTAGTCAAACTGGTGGTTGGGTCGCTTCTAATTGTAATCCAAGAATTAATCCGACGGGTTGTTTAACTTTCCAATTCGTAACGGACGGGGACAATAATAAAGCTGCTGGTTGGAATGGTAATTTTGTATGTTCTGAAAGAGACATTCAATTAACTGCTCCAAATATTCAAGCAGCTAATCTTGCTTGTTCAGAAGCTACTAGTACTATCACCATAGCCCCCGCTACTATTAGCGCAGGGTGTGGAACAGTAGTAGATAGTCAAATTGTCAGAATCTTTAATGAAACAGGGGTACTTTGTAGAGATACTTGTGTAGCTAGCAATGAAAATTTTGCTGAAATCTTTGCTATTGGCCAATACCGTGTTGAATATAAACTAAAAACAGATACGGCTAAAGCTACTTCTACTAATTTTGCCGTACAACCTGCTCCACTTGTATGTAATGATGTCGTAAGAATTCCTTTAGGTTCTGCTTGTTCTATTCTCATCACACCTGATGATTTATTAGAAAATCCTTGTAATCCTATTATGGATACGCTTTATTATAACATCACAATTTTGGGTGTTGACAAAGCTGGTAATGAAGTATTAATTGCTAGTGGAGGAAGCGCTGGAAGTGATTTCCCTGAATTGACGAAAGCGCAATTTGATGCCTTTGGTGGTAATCTAATCGCAGAAATAGAACAACAATATTACTTCACGAACATTCTTGATATTTGTAATAATGGACCACAAGCACTGTCTTGTAGAACAGCTATTGAAATCGAAGATAGCAGCGTGCCTGTATTTGGCGGAGTAACTAGAGATACATTCAAAGTATGTGATATTGATTTAACAGAAGCAGGATTAGGATTAGCCAGACCAGAAGCCTTTGACAACTGTGGTGCTGCTGAAGTAAGCTTCACTAGCGTCAATGTAATAACAGACGGAGGTGTTTGTGATACAACACGAGCAGAAGTTATCTGGACCGCTACGGATGCAAATGGAAACACCGCTACCCTAGCCCAGCAAATCGTTTTAACTCGGTCAGATATTAATGATATAGTCTTGGCAGAAGACCAAATTTTAAGCTGTGGAGTAGATTCTGAGGCTACTTTCAATGATTTAGAAGTAGTAGGTGTACCGGGTATTAAAGTAGGTCGAGTTAAAAACGGTGTCTTAATACCAACAGATACGATTGATTTAAGTACCGAAAAATATATTTGTGGCTTTATTCTACAGAAAAACGACCTAATGGTTGATGCAGATTGTGGTCAAAAATTATTTAGAACTTGGGACATCTTAGATTGGTGTGCGCCAGCAGGCGGACCAACTGAGTTAGATGTTCAGTTCATTAATTTATTAGACATCACCCCACCAACTTTCACAGCAGGTGTGGATGCACTACCTTTCCAGACTGTAGATTTAGCGCACTTTGCCTGTACTTATGATATTAATAATTTAGAAACGCCAGCAGCAACAGATAATTGTTCTTCTGTTAGTGTTCGATTAGACCAAGTGTACAGAATTGAAAACGGTGGTCTTTGGGAAATTGACGAAGCAGATATAACTGCGCTTGATTGTGATTCTTTCCGAATCCGTTGGGTTGCAGAAGATGCTTGTCATGAACAATTGATAAATGATACTTTGACCCAAGATATCTTAATTCAAGATGTAACGAAGCCTTCGGCAGTTTGTACGGATTTAATCAATGTTAGCATTGGTACAGAGGAAGTCAAAATGCACTACTCAGCTTTCGACGGTGGTAGTTTTGATGCTTGTGGGATTGCTAAAATAGAAGTAAGTAAAGATGATATAAACTATGGTGAATTTGTTACTTTCGGATGTCGAGATATCCATATTGACCTAAGAGTTTATCTAAGAGTTACGGATAATAAAGGTAATCAAAGTACTTGTTGGGCGAATGTAGATGTAGAAGATAAGATTGCGCCAATTTGCAGTGACTTACCTGATAGAACGGGTACTTGTGATGCACAACATGCGGATGAATTTGGGCCTTCTACTGATGCAAACGGCGACGGTAAAATGTCTGACGACGAATGGGTAGATATGACGGACGCACAAGCATTTTATTATAATGCTATCTATGGAAACCCTAGATGTTCTGATAATGTAGCTGGTTGTGATGACTTAGTCATTCGTCAACAGTATCAATTAATCGCTTGGCCATGTGGGATGTTAGACATCAAGCGTAGATTCCAAGCAATTGATTGGGCAGGTCAAGGCAATGTATCTGATTACAAAAGTCAAAATATTAAAATTGAATACAAAGCCGATTGGTCTATTACGTTCCCTGCTGATTGGAGTGGAACTTGTGGAGATGCGATTCCTGATTCTGCACCAATCGTAACCAATGGCGCTTGCGATTTATTAGCGGTAGAAGTAGAAGAAAGTACTTTTGTCACAGAAGAAGATGCTTGTTTAAAAGTAGTCCGTACTTTCACGGTCATTAACTGGTGTACCTTTGAATCTGGACAAGCCGCAACTGTTCTCAGTCGAGTTGAAAATCAACACGGAGTTGTTGAAGATGCAGTGACTATTACTTCAGAAGGAAATGAGGCTGCTGGGAGAATCGTTTATACACAAGTATTAAAAGTAAGAGATAACGAAGCACCAGTAGTGACTATTCAAGAGCCAGACAATTGTATCAATGCAGTAGACGGAGATGCAGCTCCTCATGGTCAAGAAGATATAACGCCAGGTGCTGCACCATTTGAATGTGATGAGTTAAAAACTTGGACAGCTACCGCAGAAGATTGTGCAGGTTCAGAAAATATTACTTGGAATGGTCGACTTTATGAAAATGGAATATTAGTAGCAGAAAGTGTTGACAATAGCATCTCCTTTATCGTTCAACCTAAAAATACCTATAAAGCAGAATTTTGGGCTTTTGACGGATGCGGTAATTCTAGCGGTACCGAAACAGAAGGTTTAACTTTCTGGGATTGTAAAAAACCAACTCCTTACTGTATTCACGGAGTAGCTGTTAATTTGATGAGTACAGGTATGGTACAAGTCTGGGCAACAGACGTTGACCGTGCAAGCTACGATAACTGTACGACTGCGGATAGATTAGATAAGAGAATTTGGCACAAAGCTTTAGGAGACGCACCGACAACCTTAGAAGGAGTTAGCGCACTTCCTAAAGTAATCAATCTAAGCTGTGCTTTTCTTGGCATCCAAGATTTAAATCTATATGTCATTGATGAAGACGGAAACTTTGATTTCTGTGCTACTTATGTGATAGTCCAAGACAATCTGAATGCTTGTAGCGAATTTGAAGGCCAAGCAGGTCTAGCAAAAGTAGAAGGAACGATTATGGATTGGAATGGAAATACTGTAGAAGAGGTTCATGTTCAAGCAGCTAATGATCAATCAATTATGACCCGTGAAGATGGTGTTTATACTTTTGAATTAGCAATGAATGAAAGTTACAATATCGAGCCATCGAAAGATATAGAACCATTAAATGGTGTTAGCACCTTCGATTTAGTCTTGATAAGCAAGCATATTCTTGGCATCAATCAATTTACAAATCCACATCAATACATTGCAGCCGATGTCAACCAATCTGGTTCTATCACTGCCTTTGATATGGTACAGTTAAGACAATTGATTTTGAATATTTCAGCAGGCTTCGCTAATAATACTAGTTGGAAATTTGTAGATGCTCAGTACCAATTCACCAGCAATAACCCAGCAGCAGAGGACTACCCTACGCTAGCAACCATTGCTAATTTGGAACATAGCATGGAAATGGATTTCACGGCAGTAAAGATTGGAGATATTAATGGAAATGCTCGTACTAATAGCTTACAAAATGCAGAAAATAGAAGCACCACCGAAGCGTTCCTAATCAACACACCAGAAATGGAGTTGACAGCAGGACAAACTTATACGGTAACATTCTCTACGGAACAATTACAAAGCATTGAAGGCTACCAGTTCACTTTAGGGATGGGCAATTTACAATTCGAGCAATTGAGTAACGGTATCACAGGTATTGAAAATTTCGGTTTAAATAAAATTGAAGAAGGATATATCACAACTAGTTGGAATGGCAATCATACAGGAACAGCCGATAGTCAGCAGTTGTTTACCATCGAGTTTACGGCAACAGCAAATGGTCTATTAAGCAATCAGTTAAGTCTAATCACTCGCCCAACAGCCATTGAAGCCTACTCTACCGAAGGAGAACTATTAGATGTGAAACTTAATTTCACAAGTACAAATAACTTAATAAGCGCATTAGAGCTCTATCAAAATAAACCTAATCCATTCAAAGGAGAAACCAATATCAGCTTCTACTTACCAGAAAGCAGTGAGGTAACTCTAATTTTAAGAGATGAGATGGGTCGGTTGTTAAAAGAAATCAAAGCTGAAAAAGCAGCAGGACTTAATAATCTTAAGATTAACAGTGCTGACTTGCCAACTGGCTTGATTTATTATCAACTGAATACAAAGTATGGTACACAGACTAAGAAGATGCTTAAGATAGAGTAAGCCTTCGCAACACACATTAGAGCAGTTACTAAAACAATTGCTCTTTTAACAAAAAATATTTTTCCTGTCCCAAGTTTTCTTCATTGAAAACTTGGGATTTTTTTTAGTACAAAACAAATTTGTTTTTTGAAATAAGTCGTTCAAAACGAAAAGATTATCAACATAATTCACACGAAACAAAAGTAATTGTCTGCCTTAATGTTTAGGGAGGGCAATCCCATAGCGTTCCCTTATTTTAAAAGCATTAAGCAACCACAAAGGATTCTCCGAACAATTTTACAATCACATTTTTACAACAAAAAATGATTAAAAAAATTAAGTTTTTCATAATATTCCTTATAAAATCGACAATTGACGTTAAAATTTTCAAATAATTTCATTTATTTTGAAAACATTCAAGCAACTACGAAAATATAGCCGTTTCTTTGTAAATGAGTTAAATAGATACTATTATCTACCATAACTTATTTTATTTATTTTTTAAAATTTATTATGAAAATTTTTGTAGCAAAATTAAGTTTCGACACCCAAGAGGACGATTTAAGAAAAGTATTTGAAGGATACGGTGAGGTTGATTCTTGTAAAATTATTATTGATAAATTCAGTGGCCGTTCAAAAGGTTTCGGATTTATTGAAATGCCAAGTGATGATGCAGCAAATGAAGCAATTGCTGATTTAGATGGACAAGATTTAGACGGAAGGCAAATTGTTGTAAAAGAAGCAGAAGACAGACCTCGAAGAGATAACCGTGGTGGCGGTGGTCGTGGTGGCTACGGCGGCGGTGGCGGTGGCTATGGCGGCGGTGGTCGTGGTGGTTACGGCGGCGGTGGCGGCTATGGCGGCGGCGGTGGAAGATACTAAAATTGATTCCACACCACAACTAAAAGAAAAGCCTCTATATTCATTTATAGAGGCTTTTTTCTTTGACAGTTTTTGTATTGAAAATAATCGTAGCTCAAGCATCCTCGAAAAAATCGAGATTATAAACTCGCTTTAGAACTAGTCTTTTGTTCAAAATAATTCTCCAACTAACTAGCAGCTTAATTGTTAAACAAAAGCACTAACTGCCAACTACCCTACTAATGCCTCCGCATGAATCTCATCCAAAGTTTGCGTTCTAGCACGTTCAATCCGAGCAAACCGTTTCATAAATTGGTCTTGAGCATAGGCGGTTAAAGCACCTTTCTTCAAACCAAATGGCAGAATATCCCCCTCATACAAATCATCTCCTTGTTGAACTTGCATAACCGCTAAGACCATCATTTTTTGCATTTGGTCCTGCACCGCATCCCAAACAGAAGGGCCGTTTTCAGAAATAAGTCTTGACAATAAAAATATACCATAGGCTATATGTCTAGACTCATCTTGTTTTAGTTTAGCTGCAAATTCAGTCATTCCAGGCATAATATTATTGGCAGATAAGGTTTGGTGAAAAGCTAAATAGCCTGTTTCTGCCAATACTCCTTCAATAATCATATTATAAGTTACAGAAGCTCTTGCCATATTTTCAGGAGAAGCATCTGCTGTCAATTTATTAAGCGTCTCTGGCAAAATTTCATAAAAAATAGTTTGATAAGCGGGCACTAAAGCATCTTGCCTCGCCTCTGCAAATATTTCTTCTCCAATCACTTCTTTTATAAATCGACTAAATCCTTCAATGTGTTTGGCTTCTTCCCAAAGAAAGGAAGTTAGAAACATTTCTTCCTCAATTCTTCCCTCTTTTGCCACCGCCATTATCAAAGGTAATAAGTCCAAAGTAACCGCTTCTTCTCCCGCTTGGAATTGCGTTACGATTCGAGCAATAAAAATTTTTTCTAAATGTGTCAGCTTTGCCCAATCTTTTTTATCTTGAGAAAAATCAATGGCAGCTGGATCCCAGACACCATACTTTTTAGCTTTTGCCCATAATTTCATAGGATAGGAATCAAAATCCAAACCCTTTGCAACAGTTTTAAAAGAAGTTCTCATGAATTATACTTTTATTTTATTTATAATTTAAAAAAAAATCATTCAAATATAATCATAAATAACCGAAAACATATTATATTATTCAGGATATGGAAGATGGTTTGATATTGTGTCAACTTTACAAAGATGAACAGTTTATAAAATGGCGAAAGAACGGTCATTTAATCTGACTACTGTCCTCTTTTGTAAAATCCCGATTTTAACCCGTTTTCAGTATATCCTATATTTTAACAAACGTTAAATAAAGAACATGACAACAGCAATAGCCAACATTGAAAAATTTTTACAACAAATTGATAAGGAACTAACTAATGAACATACGCCCAATTGGGGAATAATGAGTGCTCAACATATGGTAGAACATTTGAGTCTACTATTTTTATTATCCACAGGAAAATGGGGCAAAGAATTTAAGGGAGAGGAGGCCAAAGCGGCAAAAATGAAGGCTAATTTTTTTAGTGTTCAATATCCTTTTCCTAAAAGTATAGCGATGCCTGGCGCAAAGAAAGGAGAATTACCTGAACTTCGCTGTGATAATCTAGATGCGGCAAAAGTACTCCTAAAAGAGTCCGGTAAAAAATATGATGCGCATTATGCAGCTAATCCTACCGATGAGGTTCAACATCCCTACTTTGGTATGTTATCTTATGCCGATTGGAACAATTTTCATGATCGGCATATCCAACACCATTTAATGCAATTCGGCTTGTTACCAGAACCTTTGACTCCAGAAATGGAAAGTCATTTAACGCAAATTGGTCAAAAACTGCAAACAGTCTATAAAGAAGTAACACCAGATTTAAAAGCAAAATGGGGGCGAATGAATGCCCATCAAATGGTGGAGCATCTCACCCTCATATTTATATATAGTACGGGGAAGTTTGGTGTTCCTTTCAAAGGAGATGAAGCCGCTGTTAAAAAATTGTGGATTCCTTTTACAAAGACTGCTAATCCAATAAAAACAATATTACCACAATCTAGTATCGGAGGTGATCCAAAACCTGTGAGAAATGAAACGATAGAAGGGTCAAAAAGAGCTTTGAAAAAGGCTTTTGCTAAGTACCAACATTATTGCAAAGAAAATCCTGACGCCATCACCCCTCATGGTCATTTAGGGAATATTACTACTGCTCAATGGATTTTTGTACATTTAAAACATGTTGACCATCACTTAGCTCAGTTTGGCGTGATAGCCGAAATGGTATAGGAGTTTAATGCGTAATTTCCTTTAAACAGGAAGTATCACTAGGTACTCAACATGGGTAGCAAATAAGATTACAGACCAAATTTAATCGTGCCGTAGGTACGTAACATCCGTTTCAACCCTATGTTACATACCTATGTTACGCCCAAACAGCTTTATATTCCTTTAGAGCGTCAGATAAAAAAGCGATAAAAATCCGTTGCTAACTGAATCCGTTGCTAATTATTTTTTTAGCAACGGATTCAGTTAGCAACGGATTCTACACAAATGGGCGTAATTGGGATTTGTCCCCAAGTCCCAGAGGGACTAAACATGGGTAGCACAATAAAGAGCGTAAACAACCAACCTAATCGTGCCGTAGGTACGTAACATCGGTTTCAAAATCATGTTGCGTACCTACGGCACGACCAAATGTTATTTTTTTACACTTATTCTACCCATATTAAGTACCTACGGCACTATTTCTTGGGGACAAATCCCAATTGCGCCCTACACAAATTAAAAAATTAGCAAATATCTATTTTCAATCTGACGCTCTATTATAGTTACCCATGTTGAATGAGAAACGCCTTCAAACTATTTGGAGGCGTTTTTTTTACAAAAAATCTTGTTTAACTCGATTGCTTTTTCTTAAAACCCGAAATAATAAAAAAGCAAAAAAGCCTCCTACTCCACCAGCATATTTCACTAATTGCATTTCTTGCTGCTGGTAAAATAGCCATGCAAAAACACTACTGGCAATTAATAAAATAGTATAGATTAGCCCTTTTCCAAGATTTAATAATAATTCATTTTTGGCTTGAGCGCCCATTACTTGCACTTCAATTTCTCCTCGTTGAACTTTTTTCAAAGTCTTGCGGATATCATTTGGTAAGGACAAGGCATTGGTTAAAGATTTTTGCACTAAATCCGTCGCATATTTCACAAAATCGCCCCGCTCCCCCAATATAAACTTCTGGAAATAAGGTCGAACGACCTCTAGTGGGTTCGTATGAATATCTAAGGTGTTACAAATACCCAAGAGTAAGGTAATCATTCGATTTAGCAACACATAATCCTTTGGTACTTGCACCGTATTCGCCAAGTTTTTTAGTCCGATTTGGGAAGTCAAATTAAATAAGCTGTTATTAAAAGGGTCTACTTTTATATCCTTTAGACTCAAACCGTCAAACTGCACTTCATTTTGTAAAAAATTTCTAAACGCATCAATTACCTTTTCAGAAATCCGTTCTGCTTGTCGTTCATCGGCTATAAAGCCTAATTTTTTAAGCCCTGCTACAATTCCCTCTGTATCATTTTTAGCAGCCGCCTCGATTAATTCCAATAGCCCTGTCCTTGTATTTTGTTCTAAATGAGCAACTGCGCCGAAATCCAATAAAACGATAGTGCCATCTTCCTGTACCAAAATATTTCCTGGATGTGGGTCTGCATGATAAAATCCATCCTCAAAAACCATTTGGCAATAGGCATGAACCAAGCGATTGGCTAGTTCTCTTCCATTAATTCCCCAAGCTTCAATCTGTTCGGTATTGCTAATTTTTACGCCCTCATAAAAAGTAGTCGTCAATATTCTTTGTGTAGAATATTTAGGATGGAGTTGGGGTACTTCAAATTTTTCTTCGTTGATTAAATTGGCTTTAACTGCCTGCATGGAAGCAGCTTCTTGTACAAAATCGAGTTCTTCTTCTACCATTTTCCGCACCTGCGTATAAGCATATTCCATTCCTTTGATATCATAAAATCGAGAAGCTAAACGAGTTAGTTTTTCCATGACCCTTAAATCCACCTCTGCTATCTTTTCGATATTCTTGTGCTGTACTTTTACGATAACTTCCGTCCCATCTTTTAAAGTGGCACGATGTGCTTGTCCAATGGATGCAGCTGCTACTGGCGTTTTATTAAAATGGGTAAATAATTCGGTAGGTTTTTTCCCTAATTCTTCGGTAATGCGTTGTTCAATTTCAGCATATGGACGTGCAGGAATTTGGTCTTGTAGTGCTTCCAATGGTTTTTGGAAAGCTTCGGGTAGAAAATTGGTTAAAATAGATAATAGTTGTCCTACTTTAATAAATAAACCTTGTAGTTTAAGAATCGCTTCTTTGACTATCTCTGCATTCTTGATATGCAAATCAATAATACGCCGCTCATAATATTTTTTACCAAAAAGTTTACTTTTTAAGCCTAGCCAAACATAGCTCCAAACTACTTTAAAAGCAGTCCAATACGCTTTGCGAACTCTCCAATTTTTATTATAAATATTTGCCAGAGTAATAAGGTTTAGGGTTATTGAAGGTTGTCGATTGTCGGTTTTCAGTTCAGGCTGAC
>CAYMSC010000050.1:0-2362 GCA_964392805.1 uncultured Saprospiraceae bacterium | reverse complement strand
AAAAACAACAGGCGCATTCACCACCTGATACTGCAAATTTACAACACTCGCGTTGATAAAATGAATATTATTTTCTTGAACTTGTCCATAAGCTTCGTGAATGTGTCCAAAAATGGAATATTTAGGTTGGATTTCGTTGAATATTCTTAATCGTAGCATTTCGCAGCCTACATTTTGAGGATGGAAGGTTTCATCTAAGATACCTTTAGGTGGGCCATGCGTCAATAATATATCTGTATTTCGGGGAATCAATTCCCAATGTTTATCAATGGCTGCTCCACGATGACGGTTAAATGCCCATCTGCCAAAATGCGGTTGAATTGGTGAACCCCATATATTGATACTATCTATGGTAACGCCACTGTCGTTCAAATAAATGACATTGTCAGGTATCAATTCATTAATATCTTCAATACTCGCATTTTCAAAATAAAAATCATGATTCCCTGCAATGAAAATTTTGTATTTAAAATCTTGCTGGCTAAACCATTCCACAAATGCTTTTACTTCATTTAATCTGCCTCTGCCAGAAACATCTCCTGTATGAATTAACATATTCCCTTTTGGTAAAGACAATAGGTCGTGCATTCCATGCGTATCAGATATCGCGACTATTTTCATTTCTAAATATTAAGTGATTTCTTCTGCAAAAGGGTCATAGGTCCCAAAACTCCAAAGATACCCTTCAAAATCTTTACAAGTATAATCCTTTCCACCGTAAGACTGTTCCACAAGTTCTAAAACGATTTCTGCTCCTCCTGCTTTTGCTTTTTGATAATGAGCATCTGCATCTTCAACTACTACATAAATACAACTATTAACCGCACCATTTAATTCCTGAGGTGTTTGAATTAATTTACCAAAAGGTGTTACTGACCTTGGTCCTACCATAATTAAACCATTCCCATGTAATAATTCGGCATGTTGCACATTTTCCTTATCATCTTTAAATACTGTTTTGGGTTGAAAACCAAATACTTCGCATAACCAAATTACTGCTTTGTTCGCATCGTGGTATTGCATGGTTGGAATAAGTGTTGGGGTATTTTTCATTTTTTTTATTTTTTAATTTAAAACCATCACAATGTAAGCTCCCTACTTCTTAATGTGGCAACCGACTACGCAAAGCCCCATAAGCTAAAGTGCCGAACAAAGCACTGGCAATTACCACTAAAATAATTCCAAAACCATGTCCTACCAACGTGTAAAGCGGTCCTGGACAAGCACCTGTCATTGCCCAACCTAAACCAAAAAAAGTACCACCAAAGATACTCGCTTTATAAGTGTTGGGTTTATCTGCGAACTCAATCATATTTCCGTAGGTATTTTTCAAGCCCGTTCTTTTAATTAATTGGTGCATAAGGGCGCCCGCAACTACTGCTACACCAATAATTCCATACATATGAAAACTTTGGAAACGGAACATTTCTTGAATTCTAAACCAAGAAATAGCTTCTGATTTAGTCATAACGATGCCAAATAAGATGCCGACTAATAAATATTTTAATAAACGCATTTTTTCGAATAATTGAAGGTGGATAGCAAACGGTTGATTGTTTGTGCTCTACCTTGTTTAGGTAAAAGGATTAATGAAAAGGTCTAACCTTTTAACAGGACAGACTAAAGTGCTGTACTATCAGCTTAAAGTGCTAAAATTAGTGGAAATAACACATGGGTCATTAACAAACCACCAATAAAAAAGCCAATCACGGCTACCAAAGAAGGCAGTTGTAAATTAGATAAGCCGCTAATGGCATGACCAGAAGTACAGCCACCTGCCCATCGAGTACCAAATCCAATCAGAAAGCCACCTAAAACCATTAAAATAATGCCTTTAAGAGAAGCTAAAGTTTCAAAATTGAATAAATCCATTGGTAAATAACCACTTCCTTCTGCTCGGGTTGTAGGTACGTTGATACCCAATTGAGTTAAATCCGCTACCGTAGCCGCAGCTAATTGAACAGGTTCAGGGCTAGCCAAAAAAGTAGAACCAATACCTCCGCCAATGATAGACCCCACCACAAAAACTAATAGCCAATCGTGTGATTTCCAATCATATTTAAAATAATCGAAAGCACTACCTGCTCCGCCAATGGAACATAAGGCTCTAAAAGAAGAAGAAACACCAAAACGTTGTCCTAAATAAATTAAAAGGAACATAACTAGGGCTATCATCGCTCCAGAAATGGACCAGTGCCATGGTTGGCTAATAAAATCTATTAAAGCTTGCATAATCATTTTTTCTGTGAATAAAATACAAGTCACAAAGGTAAGTAATACAGCCTAATTAATCGGGTAATTTATAGTTATCTTTTCTCGCTATTTTTCACCAAAAAATAAATCCGTAGCTAGGCTATGCATT
>CAYMSC010000049.1:0-20968 GCA_964392805.1 uncultured Saprospiraceae bacterium | reverse complement strand
TAAACCATTTTCAGTCAACCAAACTTAACAAAAAAGTAATTCATGGAAAAGCTAAATTAAAGTCTTTTTTATAAATAAGTAACGGCAAAACAATAACTTGAACATCTAGGACGGCTTCTTTTGCTCCTATTTTCACTTTAAAATCGGTCATAGTATCAACAATACTCCCTCTTTTAAAGAAAAACTAGAACCAAAATAAGCTCGTCCAGATGACCAACTTATTATTTCGTCGTTACTAAGAATTTGAAATATGAAATCTAGACTTTTTCTTTAGATGAGCCTCTTTTTGAAGTGCATAGTTGTAGCTATATACGAGAAAAAGGTGAAATATAAAGGAAAAAGATACTTTCATATACGAACTTGTTATTTGTAAACAAGACTTAAGAAAAGTCTTTGACCTTATAGGTGAACAAAATAGTTCATTTTCGTATTTAAAACCTTGTAACCTTTGTGTTTTATACTAACTACTAAAACACACTACCTTCTAAAATAATTATATGTCCTTAATCCAAAGCCTTAAATGGCGATATGCAACAAAGAAGTTTGATACAACCAAATCCATTTCAGTTGCTGATATGCAAATAATTCTGGAGGCCATACAATTGACCGCCACTTCCTACGGGCTACAGGCCTATAAAGTATTAAATATTATCAACAAAGAATTGAGACAACAGATGCAAGTAGCGTCTTGGGGACAAGCACAAGTTGTAGACGCCTGTGATGTATTAGTGTTTTGTGCTTATACCGAAATCACTTCGGACATGGTAGATACCTATGTAGAAAGAAAAGCAACCATCCAACATATTCCACCAAAAAATCTCGAAGGATATAGTGATTTTATGAAAAGTAAAATCCAAGAAAAATCACCCGAAGAATTGATAGAATGGAATGCTCGACAAATTTATATAGCACTTGGTAACCTTCTAGCTATTTGTGGAGAATTAAAGATTGATGCCTGCCCAATGGAAGGATTTGAGTCTAAAAAATATGATGAAATGTTAGGGTTGAAAGAAAAAGGGTTAACCGCAGTGGTCGTCTGCCCTATTGGTTATCGTTCAGAAGCTGATTTTACACAGAATTCTCCTAAAGTCCGAAAGCCTCTTGAAGAATTATTTGAAACAATTTGATATTTGAACATACGTAATAATGAGGGTCCACCAATTCAATAGGGAAGGGGTTTCTGTTTTTAATGAAAGTCATTTAGTTACCGAATTACATGCTCATCCTACATTAGAAATTATTATTGCTAAAAAAGGGAATTTCACTTTAAGTACCCAAGAGGAATCTCTTAAAAACATTCAATTTGGCTTAATTAAGCCGAATGTATGGCATCGCTTACAAAGCTTCATTGTCAACGTCTTAAATCTGACTTCTGACAGTCCGAAGGGACGGTCTGTCTTCTGACTTCTTAAAATGTCCAGTAGTGTACAAGACAAATAAATTACAAAAGAATCATAACTAACTTTGAAAAAATATGTCCTTAGCAAAAGATTTATTAGAAGAATTGACCTTAGAAGCTGCAGTTACGAGAAGGTATTTAGCAAGTGTACCTTTTGACAAAGCAGATTTTCAACCACACGAAAAGTCAGAAAAACTAGGAAGATTAGCCATTCACATCGCCGAAATTATTGCTTGGTGGAAAGAAAGCATTATCAATGATGAATTAGATTTTATTGACTTTGAGCCTAAAAACATTCAATCGACAGCAGAATTATTGGCCTATTTTGATGCGCTGGTTAAGGAAGCCAAAACTGTTTTGCGACAAGCAAAAAATAAAGATTTCATCCGAAACTGGACCATGCGACACGGTGAAGAAATTATTTTCACTTTGCCAAAAAAACAGGTCGTACGCATTTTTTGCATGAATCACTTGGTGCATCATCGAGCACAACTGGGCGTTTATTTGAGACTATTAGACATTGCAGTACCTGCGGCTTATGGACCATCAGCAGATGATTATGAAATGATTCTAACTAGTGTACGGAGTTACTGACTTTGCGGAAAAGAACAAGCAAAATAGTAAAATCTAACATAATTCTATTGATTCTCAGCAACTAAATGTGTCTGTCCCTCAAATCATTTTGTATTACTACTCAATCTTTCTTTTTTCAAGTCCTACACTTTGATTTTATTTAGTAGCTTTAAGACCATTTTATACAAAAAAGACCACAAAGCGATGACCATCAACATAAATCAACTCAATTATTTTTATAAAGAAAGCGGGCAAGGTGAAACCGTATTGCTGGTTCACGGCAACCCCGATAGTGCGGACTATTGGGACGACGTAGTCCCCTTTTTAAGTAAAAAATACCGCTGTATTAGACCAGACTTACCAGGATTTGGGCGGTCAGACATCTCGGATGATTTTGATTTTAGTCTGCATGGCTGCCAAGCTTGGTTTGATGCTTTTATCACTGCTTTGAATTTGAAAGGTCCATTCCATATCGTCGTTCATGATGTCGGTACTTTTTACGCTACTACTTGGGCCATCAATAATCCAAACAAAGTCAAGTCTATTTGTATTACCAATACCCTCTTTTTCTCAGATTATCGATGGCATTTTTGGGGCAGGATATGGCGAACGCCCATCCTTGGTGAAATCTCTAATCTCTTTCTCAGTAAAACACTCTATAAAAAGGGCCTTAAAAAAGGTAGCCCTAAACTCTCTGATGTCTTTCTAGAAAAAAGTTTTCAGCATATTACGCCAAAAATGCAGCGCACTGTTTTAAAATTATACCGTGCGATGAGTCCTTCTGTCTTTAAAGGTTGGGAAGATAAATATTTGGCCTTAACTGAATCCAAACCAGTTTTGGTTATTTGGGGGGATAAAGACCCTTATATTCCGCTAAGTTTTGGCTATGCAGAACGAATGGCAAATGGACAGACGGTGCATCGAATAGCAGATGTTGGGCATTGGGTGGCAGCGGAAGTGCCTTCACAATTTGCTGGATATTGGTTGGATTTTGCGGAGAAGATTTAAAGTGATACTTATTTAATTCAAAAAAGTCTAGCCAAGTTATCCGTGTCCCTTTAATTATCCGTGGTAGAAATTAATACCACGGATAAGTGAAGGATCATGGATTTAGATTTAATACACCTTTCTACCAAAACTATTAAATCAAATTTTCAAACATGAAATTCTTAAAATATCTACTACCTCTTTTGGCTATCCTCTTAATCATTGGGGCCTTTATTTTCTATCCCAAATACCAACGAGGTATGGAAATAGATGCCCTCATGCAGCCGTCAAAATATGCCCATACTTTCATCAATATGGATAAATATTTCCCCGCCAAGGAAATTAAAAAGTCCGCTAATCCGTATATTTTTCCAAAAAATACATCAATCAACTTACCAGAAAATTTCAGCTATCAAGGTCAGTCCTTTGATACAGATGCTTATTTAGATTCTACTGGAACCCAAGGATTATTAGTCTTGCAAAAGGATAGTTTAGTTTATGAAAATTATTATAAAGGGCAAACGGAAGCGACTCGACATATTTCTTGGTCGGTTTCCAAATCTTTTATCTCGGCTTTGTTTGGGATTGCTATGGAAGAAGGGCATATCAAAAGTATTGAACAAAAAGTAGAGGATTACTTACCCGAATTAATCGGGTCGGGTTATGAAGGAGTGCGCATTAAAGATGTGTTGCAAATGTCTACTGGCGTTGGTTTTAATGAAGATTATGCAGATTTTAATTCGGATATCAATCGCTGGTTTCGGTCTTTTGCTTTTGGGGATTCGCAAGATGAATTTGCCGCTACTTTGTCTCGTAAAAGAGAACCTGGCACTTTTAATCATTATGTAAGTATCAACACCCATGTTTTGGGGATGATATTAGTCAAGGCAACAGGTAAAAGTCTAACGGATTATTTACAAGAAAAAATCTGGCAAAAAATAGGCATGGAACACAATGCTTATTGGGTTGCAGATAATGAAGGGATGGAAATGGCTTTAGGGGGATTAAATGCTACCCTAAGAGATTATGCTAAAATGGGGCAATTGTTTTTACATAGGGGAAATTGGCTAGGCGAACAAATCGTTCCTGAAGCTTGGGTCAATGCTTCTATTACGCCTGATGCACCGCATCTAATGCCAAATAGTAAAAGTTCTTCTGACCAAGGTTTAGGTTATGGATATCAATGGTGGATTCCCGATAGTACGGAAGGCGAATTTATGGCAATCGGTGTTTTTCATCAGATGATTTATATTAATCCGACTACTCAAACGGTTATTGTTATGAATGCTGCTGATCCTTATTATTTGGACTTTAGTAGTGTTTATTCTAATGAGTTGGTGACGATTGAGTTGTTTAGGAAGATTGCGAGTCAGTCATATTTATAGAAAAAGTGAGCTAAAACATGGTGATTTTAAAAATCACCATGTTTTAACGATATGGTCACAAAATGATGAAATGTAAATTCGACAAAGTCAATGATTAATATATTATTTTATTTCAATATGGTCGCCAAATGATAAATGATGAACTATAAACGATGAATTGTGATTAATTAAAATATATAATTATTTTATAATTAACTGTTAATACATTTTACATTTAACGAATTCATCGTTCATCATTTATAGTTCATCGTTTGGCGAACATATTAATTTACACTGTATTTTTAATTAATAGCTACTGAAAAATCTAAATCGCGAGTATGCTGAGGCATACCATTATGAAAATAAACTTCTCCATGTGGATAAGGGTTTGTAAGCGAGCCACTAAATAGGTAACTCAAAGTATTTTCTTCTGAAATAAAACCAAATTGCATTCGATAAATCTTTCCTTTGATGACTCGAAAAGGTTTATCTAAAGTAAGTGTCAGTACTCCATCTTTAGTATTTGTAGGAATCGTTATGATTTGACGAGGTACTCCTTTCAAAACATCTCCCTTCTTAGGATTCACATCTAGCCAAAAATCAATCTGCTTGCTAAAATCTTGGGGCGAAAATTCCTTGTCTAAAGTTATGGAAATAGAAGAAATATGTCCTGTTTTTGTCGCCTTAAACGATTGCCCTAATGTCGAAAATACATTGTTGATGAAGAAATTAACTTTTTGTTCTTCAGGAAATCTTGTTGACTGAATAACCGTCTGTCCATATGTAGGAATACTGTTTATTAAAAAATAAACAAATAACAGGCCGATACTCTGCCATTGACAAGTTAACTTTGTCATTATTAATAATTTTTGTTAATAAATAATTGTCAATTTTAACTCGAATCAAAGAACATCGTCTACTGTTCATAAAATGGTTATTATAAAATTTAACGCTTTGACAATAATCAAAACTTTAAAAAGAAAACACCATTCATTAAAAGGTTATAGACTTATTTTTCTCTAAAAAATAGTAATGAGGATGTATACTAAAATAAAACTAGTTTTTTTGAGCTATTCCGTTAGCGATAGGATGGGGGTTTGTTAAATCGTGTACACAATACTACATAATATATAGATAAAATGCAATGTTGATAACAAAAATTACCCTTTTTAGGGTATTATAAATAATAATAATTTAACATTTTTTTTAGAGCTTGTTGGGAGTTTGTTTTTGGAGATAAAAAAGATGTATTTTTTGGTCCGATGATGTCAAATTTCACTATAATAACCGTTGCTCTTTTGGTTAAATTTGAAGAAATCAGGACGAAAAAGACGCTTTTTTAGCCCAAAGGATAAATTCCCAACAAGCTCTTAAGTATTATTGAAAAAATATTTTACTGAATCAGGTGCTACTGGTCGAATTTAGAGCATGTTTAAATTTTCATGATTGAGCGAAAGTGAGCAGATAGCTCTTGAGGTGAGTAGTCCTTAAGTAGTAAGATAAAATAGTAAATGATTAAAATTTATACCATGAAAAAATTACTACTACTTTCTATTTCCATAGTGTTTACCCTTGCTTGTAACAGTGCGAAGCAGGTTACAAAAGGTAATCCACTTACTCCTAGTATTGTCATCAAAAATGTCAATGTCATTGATGCTAAGAATGGTTTACAATCAAACATGACCGTTCAAGTGACAGGCAATCGTATAACTTTAGTGGACAAAGCTAAAGACACAAATTTAAAAGTTAAAAATACCCTTATCATTGATGGCAGTGGTAAATATTTGCTCCCTGGGCTTTGGGATGCACATGTCCACCTTTCTTTTATCAAAGAATTAACCCCCGCTATGTTTAAACTTTTTTTAGTACATGGCATTACAAGTGTTAGAGATACAGGTGGACAACTACATTTAGTTTTGCCTGAACGAGAGAAGGCGGATAAAGACCCACAAAATACACCGAGAGTAATGATTGCAGGGCCGCTTTTGGATGGGGTGCCAACAGTCTATGATGGTAGTACCCCCAATAATCCACATCTAGGCATTGGGGCAGGAACGGTGAAAAAGGCTACTGAAAATGCAGATGAAATGCTTGCCGCAAAAGTGGATTTATTGAAAGCGTATGAAATGTTAACTCCCGAAGCATTTAAAACGATTTTGGCAAAAGGTAAATCTGCAGGTATTCCTATTACGGGTCATGTTCCATTAAGTATGGATGTAATCGAAGCTTCTAATTCAGGGATGAGTAGTATGGAACATATGCGAAATTTAGAGTTTGCTTGTTCAGCTGATTGGGAGGACTTATTAGTACAGCGGCAAAAAATGTTATTTGATGGAAAAGCAGAAATTGGAAGTACTTTACGTCGAAATATTCACACTGCACAAAGAAGCCATGCAGTAGCTAACCAAGATGCGACTAGACGAACGAAAGTATTAAAGGTTTTAGCGGATAATGAAACGTGGCAAGTTCCAACCATGTCTATTATGATGGCTGGTGCAGAGCGTTTTAATGTTAGACCTGACTGGCTAGAAAGTTTTGATTTATTGCCAGAACCTGTTAAAACAAATTGGCGAACCAATGCTTTAAAATTCGCAGAAACGCCTGTTACGGAAGCGACAACTGCTTACGCTAATTGGTTTTTTGAAATGGTGGGTCATTTGAAAACTGCTGATGTGGATATTATGGCAGGTACGGACTGCCCTATTTTTTTCCTTACACCTGGTTATAGTCTCCACGAAGAATTGGCATTGTTAGTAAAAGGGGGTTTAACTCCTTTAGAAGCTATCGAGGCTGCGACGACAAAACCTGCGGAATATTTTAAAATGGACAAAGAATTAGGGCTAATACAAGCAGGAATGTTGGCAGATTTATTACTTTTGGAGGCAAATCCACTAGATGACATTCGGAATACCTTAAAAATCAATGCAGTTGTGCGAGATGGTAAATTACATAATCGGGCAGCTTTGGATGCTCTGAAAGCAGCGTTAAAGACTGGAAAATAATTATTAAACGATGAACTATGAATGATGAACTATGAATTCGTAAAACAGTTAAAGTATGGTATATTTTGATGTATTATCTTGATACTGTTAGCTTAGCAAGAATGAAGTATTTCATCACATAGCCACATAGTACTAACACAATAGTTCACATAGTTTTGAAGCCAAAACAACTATGATTACTATGTGAATTCACTCTATGACTATGTGGTAAAAATACGTTCGCTACAATTCATAGTTAAATTTAATTTCAACATTAATAAACGAAAATGCAATTTAAACTATCCTTTTTAATTTTTTGTCTGCTGTTCTTAGCTGCATGTAACCCTACAGCCTCGCTAGAAAATTCCTTAGGCAATGCCAAACCTGATGACAATCGTTTCACCAAAGTGGTCCTTACACAGGGAATGGATGAACCCATGGAAATGGCTTTTTTACCTGATAATAAAATATTGATTATCGAAAGAAAAGGGAATGTCAAACTGTTTGATGAAAATAGACCTGAAGAAGTAAAATTGATTACCAATATTTTGGTCAATACCAAGTACAAAAATAAAGAAGGACATGTCAGAGAAGCCGAAGAAGGGTTGATGGGCGTAATTGCGCATCCTGATTTTGCTAAAAACAATTGGGTGTTCTTGTATTATGCCGACCCCGACGAACCTAAACACGTTTTGGCTCGATGGGAATTTAAGAATAATGAATTGGTGGAAGCCTCTAAAAAAATAGTTTTGGAAGTAGCTACACAAAGAGAAGAATGCTGTCATACGGGCGGTGGAATGCTTTTCGACCAAGCAGGCAATTTATTTTTAACCGTAGGAAATAATACGGTGAATCCTAGAAATGGCGCTTCTAATTTGGTCGAATTACCTGGAGAAGAAAATTCTGATGACCAACGTGGACCTGCTAATTCTAATGATTTACGGGGTAAGATTTTGCGGATTCATCCAGAAGATGATGGAACTTATACGATTCCAGCAGGGAATTTATTTCCAGAAGGGACCCCTAAAACTAGACCTGAAATTTATACGATGGGGCATCGAAATCCTTGGCGTCCAACCTTAGATAGTAAAACTGGTTATTTATATTGGGGGGAAGTTGGGCCTGATGCTAATGAAGATGCCGAGTGGGGCCCAAAAGGATATGATGAATTTAATCAAGCTAAAGGTCCTGGTTTTTTCGGCTGGCCTTATTTTATCGCTAACAACCGCCCCTATAATCACTATAATTCGGAAGAGAAGACTTATGGTGAACCTTTCGATGTGAATAAGCCTATGAATAACTCTGTGAATAATACAGGAGTAAAAGAATTACCTAAACCAACTCCTGCTTTTATTTATTATCCGTATGGTCCTTCTAAAGATTTCCCATTAGTCGGTAGTGCAGGTCGAAGTGCAACGGGTGGCCCCGTTTTTCGAGCAGCAGATTTCAAGGATGCGCCGAGGTCTTTCCCCGATTATTATGAAGGAAAATGGTTGATTATCGACTTTATGCGAGATTGGATTATGTCTGTCACGATGGATGCGAATGGGGATTATGAAAGTATGGAACGCTTTTTACCTGAGCAGAATTTTAATGCGGCTATTTCTATGAATTTTGGTCCTTCAGGTGATTTATATATTTTAGAATATGGGGACGCTTGGTTTAGACAAAACGCTAATGCTCAATTAGTTAAAATCGAGTATAATGCGGGCAATAGACGACCAATGGTAGAAGCGAGTGCGGATAAATTGGCGGGGGCTGTGCCTTTTACCGCACAATTTTCTTCCGAAGGCACACAAGATTATGATGCTGCTGATAAAGATAATTTAAGCTATAATTGGGAGGTCTACTCTGAAAATGGGGTGTCTAAATCCTTTGATACCGCTAATCCTAAAATGACTTTTGACCAAGCGGGTGTTTATGAAGTTACGCTCACTGTGACAGATACAAAAGGTGAAAGTAATGAACGTACTTTTGAAGTGGTGGCAGGGAATGAACCGCCTGTTGTTGACATTGATTTTAAGGGTATTAATCAAAGTTTCTATTTTGGAACAGGTAGTCTCCCCTACTCCATTGCCGTACAAGACAAAGAAGATGGAACTTCTACGGATGGACAAATAAAAGCGGCGGAAACAGCTATCACTTTTGATTATGTGCCTTCGGGTTTTGACCCAATTGAAGTGGCATCCAATCAGAGTAGTGCAGATTTATTAGCCGTGGATGCAATTGGTAAGAATTTAATTGAAAGTAATGATTGTCGGTCTTGCCACCAATATGATTCTAAGTCTATTGGACCAAGCTATACCGATGTTGCTAAAAAATATGAAGACACTCAAGCCAATAGAGCCATCTTGGAAGATAGGGTAATTAATGGTAGTAGTGGTATTTGGGGAGAACATGGCATGGCAGCACACCCTGCGCTTAGCCTATCGGAAGCTCAGCGTATGGTGCAATATATCATGACGATTTTAGACGAAAAACCAACTTTGGCTAGACTGCCTCTAGCTGGTGATTTAACGCCAACCTTACCTGAAGGGGAAGATGGTTTAGGCGTTTATTTATTGCGTGCTGCTTATCAAGACAAAGGGGCACCCGATGCTACTTCGTTAACGGGAGAAGCTAATTTATTATTAAAAAGCCCTGTCCTATTTCCACAGCATGCGGATATTCAAGAAAATACCCAATACTTAACTACCCCTTCTACAAATTATTTCATTTTAGGACCTAGTGGTCATCTTGGTTATACCGATGTTGATTTAACAAGTGTTCAACAGATTGATGTTTTTGTGCATGTTGCTGAAGGTTTTGAAGCGCATGGTGGAATCGTGGAAGTACATTTGGATAGCCCAGATGGACGTTTGCTTGGACAAAGTGGAAGTGTCGGTCAGAAGCATATTCCTTGGGGTGGTTTTGGTGGAGAAAGAAATACACTTTCTGCGGAAGAACTCAAGAAAAAACGTAGAAATGGTACGCAATGTATGACCGCAACAATAGAGGCAGTGGAAGGTGTTCACGATGTTTATTTGGTTTTTAAAAATGCGGAAGCAGGTGATGGTGAAATTTTGCTGTCTGTCAAAGAAATTGAATTTTATAATCAACTACAATCGAAGAAAGAAGAAAGCTAAATCGTTTTTAAATAAACTTTTACAAACCCTTTCTTAGGGTAATTAATAGATTGCTCAATACCCCATTTTTCCAATAGTCGGAAAGATGGGGTATTTTTTGGATGAACAGTTGCCACGATTTTTCTTTGCCAAATGGTTTGGTTATTTTTAATATAATCTAGTACCTTCAACATAATTCCTTGTCTTCTTGCCGCTGGATGTATCATGTAAACTATTTCTAATTCAGCTTTGGTTGTATCCGCTGTTTCCTTTAATTCTAGATGACCACAAAGCTGGTCGTTTTTATAAATCCCCCAAATATTGAAAATCCTAGTATTCGCACTAGCGCTATAAATGGTAAATATTTTTTGGAATAATGCTCTTTCTGCTTCTTCTTCTCCTGAAGCGCCGTCCATGTATTTAATTACTTGTTCATCAAGGCTCATTTCAACAAAACGGTTCTCATCTGTATATTCATAGGGTTTAAGTAATAACGCTTTATTTATTTGATGGCTATTTGGTCGCATGACATTTAAATTATTTAGATAATCCAATAAAAGATTGACATTATCTAATTTTTAATTTGTATAGAATCCGTTGCAGAGGAAATAATTAGCAACGGATTAAGTTAGCAACGGATTTTTTTACTTTTTTACTTGACACTTCATTCTATTACAACTCATTGTTTTACAGATTTTTAGTCATCTCTTTTAAATTTATTTTCTCCGCTTTATTTATCGAAACTTCTCGTACATATTCCATATTTTTTCCCCAGAGTATTTTATATCCTTTGGACCATTTTAGCGCCTTCATGCGTCTATTAAATCTACTTACTTCAATCGCTGTGGCCCTCCTTCTTTCACCTAGCTCTCCATATAATTTGACGGCAGGATAATATTTAAACCTTCCTGTGAATATGGATTTAAACCATAGCCAAGCGGAACTATTCACGCCGAGTATACAAACATTAGGGTTGGTTTTTGCATTTTGGGGCAATTTAGTAGCATAGGCTTCAAAATAAAAACCTGTTTGATTTCCATTTAGAAAAAAGGTACCAACTGGTGTCACTGTTGGGTGATTGTCTTGATTTACAGAACCTATGGACACATGAAAACTTGTACTCATACTTTTATTAAAATGCGCTCGAATTCTTGCCCAGTCTCTTTTTAAGTCCATATACTTGTCTTTCTTAATTTAAAAATATATTTTAGTGCAAATGTACTAAAAATCAATTATTAGTGCAAATGCACTAATTTTATTTTATACAAATGAACAAGACAAAAAAGAAGATTTTAATAGCAAGTTTAGCCTTATTTAATGAACATGGTTTACTAAACGTGAGTCAACGTAGGATAACAGATTATCTAAAAATTAGTCCAGGAAATCTGACGTATCATTTCAAAAAAAAGGAAGATATATCGGAAGCACTCTATTTTGAATTCATTGATATTATCACCGCTGAAAGCAAAAAATTCTTAGCTAAAAACAAAGATTTGCCTCAATTTGCGCGGCTAATTGAAAATTGGTTTAATCTTATGTACGAGTATCGTTTTATCTTTTTTGATATCACCAATCTCATGCGAATGAATGAAAAGATTGCCGCTAACTACGAACAATTTATTAAGGTAAGAGCATCTATTTTCTTAAAAATGGTCAACAAAGCTATCGAAGATGGGATACTAAGAAAAGAAGAAATTCCAAATGAATATGAAAATTTATACAGTCGCTTGCATATCGTTTCTGACTACTATTTGTCCTACTTGAGTTCTGAGAAAATGCTAAAATTAGAACAACAGCAAAAACATAAAAATATATTTTTGCAAGCTATTTTTCCTTTTTTGACAAAGAAGGGGGAGGCAACTCATATAGGACTATTTAGGTAAGAGCATGTTTAAAATTCCATCAATTGGCTACAAGTGGCAAATTTTATCTTGTAGGTCGTTAAAAATTTTGACCAGCCAAAAGGATGCTAAAAATTTTTGCCTACTACAAAATTAAATTTGCTCACTTTCGCTCAATCATGAAAATTTAAACATGCTCTAAGTGTTCAATGTAGCGACGAATTTATTCGACGGTACTTTAAAACAAGCTATTTAGGACTCAAACAATTCCTCCAAAACCTCTCGTTCCAACTTAATCACCATCTCAAATAATTGTTGCTGTCCATCCTTCGGCAATTGGTCAAAGAGCAAATCTCCATTTTTGATAATGTCACGTCCAATTTCTAAGCCTCGAATTTCTACTGCTGTATAAACCGCTGGTCGCTTTTTCATTTTAGCAATTAGATATTCGACTATTTCGACAATTTTCTTTACTAAAACTCTATCGTGCAAGGTCTCAAACAGCGCTTGGCTACTATCAATAAATTCTTCTAAATCTGATTTAGGTAAGGCTTTGATTAAGGTATTAATTTCGGAGGTATCATAAGGTGTTGGCAACTCCAATTCAATAGCTTTGGCTACCAATTTTTGTTCAAAATTATTGGCCGTCCGAAAGGAACGCAAGGCACTTAATCCTGTTTTTAATATTTTGGGCAAATGCCGTCCATACTTAAAAATCAATCGCCCTGAATCTAGCAAAATACGTAGTAATTTACTCGGTTGTTGGATGTAATTATCTAAGCTTTCGAAGGCTTCGTCTAGTTCTGCCCGCTTCGATGGTGGTGGGTAAATGTAATCTAGAAAATATTCTCTAAATAGGGTAATTCTGTCTTCGTTAAAGAAGTCTGGGAGGTCATATTTTTTTGCTAAGGTTTTATGTTGATAGCGGTCTTTTATGACGCCTCGGTAACCTTTAATGACTTCGTTTAGTATTTGTTTGGTGGTGTCTTTTTTACTCATTATTCCCTATTTATTGGTAGTACATGCTTTACTGTCCCGTTAAGTTAAAAGGCCTTTAGGCTCTTACGTAAATTTTGAAACCTACAAATTGTCGATATTTTTAAACCTCAACCTCAATTCCAGCCGAAGGCGGTTTAAAATTTGAAATTGAAAATTGAAAATTAAATTTTACTTAGACCTTTAATGATTTATAGCAACCTAAAGGTCGCTGAACCCGACAGGCTAAACAGGCTGACCGTTAATGCGTTTTTCGTAACCGCCAAATTTATTTGGCTGGTTCAAATTGCTGATTATCAAATTATTATATAGAGCCAGCCAAAACCTGTTCCGCATTTTAATCGGAATAAATTTAGCGGCTACATTAAATTCACGGCCAGCCTGTAAAGCATGTACTACCCATTATTTTATCACTTTTATCCTAGGATTAATCGGATATATCCATTCCACGCCCCTACTCGTCACTATCGCATCATCTTCCAAAGGCACTCTTAATTTTGCATTCGCCCACTCTGGTACTTTTGTATAAGCAAACAACTCAATCGACAAAAGGTTAGTCGGTTTGATTTCATAATTTAACCGAACTGGATTGAAAAAAGCGATAGATGGTCCAACGCCATGCCCCCAATTCCCTACCGAATGACACCCAATAATCACATCGGTCTTATCCAAATCCGTATATTTATTAAAGCCTTTCATTTTATTAAAGCCAGCTTCTGCTAAAGCGGCATAGACCTTTTCCTCATTCTCTTTGGCAGTCAATCCTGGCTTAATCGTCTTTTTAATAATGTCTCGAACGATTACCCCTTGGTCAAATGCATTTTGAATGCCTTCTGGAACGCTTGTCTCCCCCTCTCGTAATACATAAGCGATTCTCTTCATATCGGTATACATATTCATCAAACCAACGCCATAATCCAACATAATCACATCTCCTCGCTCAATGATTTTATCTGTAGAAGTCGCAATAACGCCACGGGGTCCAGTGAGATAAACCGAAGGCATCCCAAAAGAAGATTCTAAATTATGCTTAAATTGTTGCTCTTTTATCCACCATGCTACATCCTCTAATGTGGTGATACCCGGTGTAATTACTTCATTGGACAAAGCTCTTTCTGCAATTGTATAAGATAATTCACAAGCCTCTCCATAGGCGGCTATCTCACTGGCGACCCTTCTTGACCTAAAGTCTGAAACTAATTTCTCCGCAGAAACAAAACGGTCTGCATATTTTTTGCCCAATACTTCGGTCAATTCTTTGTAGCCTGAGTGGGATAAGCCATCTGCCCCACCGATAGACTTGGAAATATTCAAGCCAATTCGTTCAGGGTCTCTTTCTTCCACATAAGCTTTTAACTCTAAGTCCGACCCAAAATGGTCATAAGCACCGCCCTCTTTTAATAAATAACCACTAATTCCTAAGGCAGCTCTTTCAATCCTTTCGCTGCCATCATCCGTAAAAACATAATAGCCCGTTGACCCAACATAACCTTCACCTAAGTCTTTATACAATGGGTCAAAACTACCTTCCCGACACATTACTATCCACATATCAATCTTATTTTCTTTCATCACTTCGGGAAGGATTAAATCAAATTTGTCGTTGCGAATTTGATTCATTTTTCGCCAGCGGCGATGCGCTTCTTGACTGAAGGCTGTTAAGGAAATGGACAGCAGTAGGAAGGAGATTAGGTATTTCATGCCTTTGATTTTAGTTTGGAAACTTTAAATTAAGGATACTACGGTGAAAAGTATGGGTGAATCAAAAATGGCACAACTCAGAGCGTTGTGTTACCTGTTTGTTGCAACTGTAACACAATTCTCTGAGTTGTGCGATACGATAAGCCACATTGTAGAAAACCTACACTTTTTACCGTATTGCCAAATTAAGTAAACAAATCCTCAATTGTTAACTGATTGGTAATAATACTTGTGTAATGGTCATTTATTTTTGTACCGTAAATAGTCAATATGGTTAAAAAAATATTCTTTTTTGTATTGGTATTCGATTTAAAAATTTGAACTTTTTCTCTTAATTGACTAGCATATTGTTTGGTCACTTCAAATTCAGCATCGTGATATTTTAACTCTAGAATATTTATACAATTATCATCTCTATCAAGAATAAAATCTATCTGCGCCCCTTTTTTTTCTTTTGTACCTTTTTGTGTCCAAGAATATTCATTCGTAATGACTCCACCAATCTCCAATGCCTTTTTTATAAAATAACTGTGCTTTATACAAAGATTTTCAAAAGCATAACCTGACCATATTTTATAACTTGGTTTGTTAGTCATTTTCACCCAACTAGTATTGGTTTTATTATCCGCCAAAAATCGAAAATAAAAAATAGTATATTCATCCACTAAACGATACAAGGCATCTGTTTTTTTATTACCAATAGGATATATTATTTTGATAAATCCACATTCTATTAACTCTTTTAGGCAAGTAGTCAATCCACTTCCGCTTATAATTTTTGTTGCTTTTATTAATGCGGTTCTAGTTAACCCTTTATTTTTAGTGGATAAAGCAGCAACAATTTTTTCATGCTGCTCATAATTTTTAAATAAGGCGGCATATAGGTTAGAAAACTCATTTCGTAAAGTCGCTTGACTGATGAAAAATAAATCATCTAAGATTTGAGGGACACTTTTGCCAGCTTTTACATCTTTCAAATAAAAAGGAATGCCACCTACACACATGTATAGTTGAGCAATATCTTTTAATGTTAGGTGGACTTTGTTCAACTCTAAGAAAGCTTTGGTTTCATTTAGGGTAAAAGGTAATAATTTAAGGTGGGTCGTTATTCGATTATGCAATCCACCTCGATTATTAATTACTTTTTTAATAATCCAAGAAGCAGCAGAACCACATATCACTAAAATAATGTCTTCTCGTTTGGAACAGAATTGATTCCAAAAGTTATCTAATGCTGCCAAAAAACCAGAACGAGGGGTTTCAAACCAAGAAATTTCATCCAGAAAAATTACTTTTTTCTCGTTTCCTTTTTGTCTCTTTATTAATAATTTCAACTGCGAAAACGCTTGTAGCCAAGTTTTTGGTAGGTCATCAATTTTTTTACCATCATTGTATTCCAATAAGGTCAACCAAAAATTTTCTAATTGCTGTCCAAACTCTTTTTGATGCAAACCTGCACATTCAAATACAATATCATTTTTATAAACTTGCCGAATCAAATAGGTTTTACCAACTCTTCTTCTACCATAAACCGCTACAAACTCTGATTGGTCTTTTTCTAATAAATGATTCAGTAATTTCACCTCTTTTTTTCTTCCTGCTAATTTCATAAATTAGTTTTATAATTTGCCAAACTATGGTAAAAATACGATAGTTTGGCATATTTTAAAATTATAATTTGCCAAACTAGGATATTTTTAGGCACTTTTGGCAGATTATAAAGTCATAATTCATCAAATCTAGCCTTGAATCTGTATAGTCAAACTACTTTGGTTTTACTCCAATAAAATGGGGCAAACCATTCCTTAAAAAGGAACTAATGACGTAAGTGCTAAATACGGTCGTCAGGAGACGACCAGATAGTAATTTCAAGTCTGGGAACCAAAGCCGTCAGACTAAGAATATAGTTGCTGATAATCAGTCGTTTACGATTGTGTCGATATTTTAAGATTTCATCTTAAAATCAATATTTTTCACGTTTTCAACGTGTCTAGCTTTAAAAATTAGCTATTTCAAATCGTTAGCCTGACGGCTATGGATTTCATCTTCAAACCAATATATTCACGTTTTCAACGTGTCTAGCTTTCAAAAACAGCTATTCTAAATCGTTAAGCCTGACGACCTGGTCTGGAGACTTAATATATCAGTTCAGCAACTTTATCTCTCTTTTTTTATTCCAGCCAATACCATAAAGTAGTTTTATAATTCGCCAAACTACATCTTTTTTAGACACTTTTGGCAGATTATACTACTGACGGTTTAAATTACCGAAAATATATTTAAGAGCGACCAAATCATAAATCATAGTTCATACATCTTAAATCTTAAATCTTAAATCTGTCCCGTAAAAACTACACGGATTTATGATGTATGATTTCAGATTTATGATTTTTCGCCCTAAAAAAACTACCGTCCATTTTCGGTTTTTTATCCCGTTTTTGTATAAAAAAAATGGGCTACCTCTCCGAAAAGAAGTAGCCCATTTTTTACTAGCTTTTATAAATCAAAATCCAACCTTCGCCCGTCGAGCAGAAATAAGCCCTGTATTCATCCCCACCAAATGCAAACTACCATTATATCGACCATGTTCAATTTTCATACAAGCGCTCATCACGACATCCAAACCTGCATCTAATGCCGCATTCGCCGCATTTCGATTAATTACCCCTAGCTGCATCCAAACCGCTTTTGCGCCCACTTCAATTGCTTCTGCCACAATAGCATCACAAGCCGCTGGTGCTCGAAAAACATCCACCACATCAATCGGCACAGGAATACTTTTCAAGTCAGGATAAGATTTTTGTCCCAAAATTTCATCTGCTCTCGGATTCACAGGAATCACTTGGTAGCCTTCTGATAATAAATAAGAAGCAACAAAATTACTCGGTCGCTCCGATTTATTGGATAACCCAACCATCGCAATGGTTTTCGCCCCTTTTAGAAGTCGCTGAATATTTTTAGCATGTTTATAGAGTGCTTTATCTTCAGCCGTTAAATTGGTATCTAAAGATTGCTCTGTTGTAAGGCTTTGTCTAAGTCCCATAATAAATCTTCTATTGTTTCCAAACCTACAGAAAGACGGATGAGTTCTGGCCCCACGCCTGCTTTCTCTAGTTCGGCATTAGATAATTGTTGATGTGTTGTAGAAGCTGGATGAATGACCAAACTACGTGCATCCCCGATATTGGCTAAATGCGAAAATAAGTCCAAACTTTCAATAAACTTTTTCCCTTTTTCTCGAACATCTCCACTCCCCTTTTTCAAACCAAAAGAAAATACAGCGCCCGGTCCTTTAGGTACATATTTTTTCGCTAAATCATGAAAAGGGCTGTCTGGCAATCCTGCATAATTAACCCAATCTACCTGAGGATGTTCTTTCAAAAAAGTCGCCACCGCTAAAGCATTTTTAACATGTCTATCCATTCGCAAAGACAACGTCTCCAAACCTTGGATTAACAAAAAGGCATTGAATGGAGAAATACATGCTCCTGTATCTCTTAAAGTAACCGTTCTAGCTTTCATCAAAAAGCCATATTCGCCAAAAGTCTCAAAGAATTTTAAATTATGATAAGAGGCGGTCGGGTCTGAAATACTTGGATAGTTTGTAAAATCAAATTTACCATCAGCCACAATGACTCCTCCAATAGAACTACCATGCCCACCAATAAATTTGGTCGCCGAATGCACTACGATATTTGCGCCATAATCTAAAGGACGACATAAATAAGGAGAAGCAAAAGTGCTATCTATGATTAGCGGAATGCTGTGACTAGTTGCCAATGCCCCTACTTTTTCAATATCTAAAATACTTCCTTTTGGATTACCAATGGTTTCTCCATAAAGTGCCTTAGTCTTAGGCGTAATAGCGGCTTCCCAATTTTTAATATCCGTCGGGTCTACAAAGTGTACTTTTACATGCAATTGTTTCATCGTGTGTTCCAATTGCGTATAAGTCCCCCCATATAAATGGGAAGAAGCCACGACTTCATCGCCAGGACGTAATAAGGTCATCAAAGTCGTAAACTGAGCCGCCATACCACTAGCGGTCGCCAATGCACCTGTACCATTTTCTAATGCTGCCATTCTTTCTTCAAAAACCGCCGTCGTCGGGTTATTGATTCTGGTATAAATGTTACCGTACTGCTTTAATTCAAAGAGTTGAGCTGCTTTGTCTGGACTATCAAATACGTAGGAGGTCGTTTGATAAATTGGCACCGCTCTTGCTCCTGTCACCGCATCTGGGATATGCCCTGCGTGTAACATCTTTGTCTCAAATCCAAACTCTTTTTTATCTGCCATGAATAGATATTTGGTTATTTAATGAGTTGTAAAATTACAAAATCCCAAAGGTAATAAATTCGATAGACTAAGGCTTATAAAAAATGTTTTAAGAAAGACTTTTGAGTATTATGATAAAAATAAAAATAGGCAGTCCCTACTTAAAGAGCTGCCTATTCATTTTATGGTTGTATTAACTACTATTGCTGATAGAAAATACAAAAGGTCGGTAACATCATAGATACCGACCTTCATGATTTATTAGTCTACTGCTATAAACTAATTATCTAATATCATAAGAAAATCCTACTTTAAATGATACCCCTCTTTCGTAGCTTTCAAACACATATTCTGTATCGTTATAGTTAATTACTTTTTGGAAATCAGAATTTAAAATATTATCAACACCGAACTTCACACTGTACTTTTCTGCAAAACGCTTTCTGATAGAAAAATCTAATTGTGGTCGAGACCTTTCGTAGTTATCTAAACCTGATAAACTTGCTTCCGCTAAACGGTCTCCGAAATTATTGAAAGATAGGATACCATCTAAACCATTGTCCAAATTATTATAAGTCAAAGACGCATTGAATAAAAATGGAGACTGGTCTTGGAATGGTCGCTTAGCATCAAAATCTGAAATAAAGTTTTCTCTAATAGATACTAATTCTACGTCTTGAATTTCTGTCTCAGAGTGAATCAAAGATACATTCGTAGAAAATTTGAAATCTTTTAAAGCGTTGCTGATAAAACCTAAGTTCTTTCTGTATTCTAATTCTACTCCATAAATCTTCGCTTCATCTACATTAATCGGCTTAATCTCTGGATTCTGTGCACTAGGAATAAAAGCAGAAATAATTGGATTATCAAAGTTTTTATAATAAGCACTTACGGCAATGATTTCTCCTGCTTTAGGGAATAGTTCCCATCTTAAATCAAAATTCTGAATTAGGGTTCTTTGCAATTCAGGATTACCTGTAAAGATTGGACCTCCGATAAAATCAAAAGCAGAAAACGGAGCAACTTCTCTCATATTTGGTCGAGCCAAAGTTTGCGTGAAAGACCCTCTAATATTCATTACTTCATTCAATCGGTAGATTAAATTTGCTGATGGTAAGAAGTCTACTTCATCAATTCTTCCCTGTGCCTTCGTTTCATCCGCACTTGTTACTGTAAAATCGGTTGTTTCTATTCTTAATCCACCAATGAATTGGAATTTATTGAATTCGTAAGAGGTCATTGCATAACCTGCTAAGATATTTTCGGTACCAGTATAGTTATTAGCCGCTACATTTTCATCTGTTACGAATAAACCAATAATATTTCTATCTCTATTATCTGTTCCAATAATTCCTGTATTGTCAGCCGCAAAGAAAGCATCTGCATCTCCCGAAAAACCTGCTCCGTTCCCTGATTTAGTTTGAATCTGGAATCGCTCTTCCTCAAAAGTTCTTTCTTTAGCAGAATAAGAAGCACCAAACTTAATTTTATTGGCTTTGTTCTTTGTGATTGGTAAAGTAAAATCTACTTTAGCTTGTCTTTGCACATCTGCTAAATCTCTAAAATAATGGAAAGGTAATGGATACTCAGCAGGAGAAATAAAGAAAGCTGGTTGTCCGTCTGCCGCTGCCTCGCTGTCAAAAGTGTTCGCAAAGAAACGTAAGTCTGGCTCAGATTGAGATAATGCTACATTACTTCCTGCCCATTCTACTTTTAAGTTATTTAAATCAGGGAAAACATGTTC